>CALWZX010000001.1 GCA_944386125.1 uncultured Clostridia bacterium
CTGACTTTGACGGAGACCAAATGGCTATTCACGTACCTTTATCACCAGAAGCACAAGCAGAAGCAAGGTATTTAATGTTATCACAAAATAACCTTTTAAAACCACAAGATGGTATGCCAGTTACTGTACCTTCACAAGATATGATTTTAGGTGCATACTGTTTAACAATGGAAGTAGAAGGAGAAAAAGGGGAAGGAAACTATTTCTCATCTCCAGAAGAAGCTATTATTGCATATGAAAATCACGAAGTAGGAATGCATTGTTTTATCAATGTAAGGATGAGCAAAAAAGATGAAAATGGAGAAGAAAGACATAAATTTGTTAAAACTACAGTAGGTAGAATTATTTATAACAAAGGTATTCCTCAAGATTTAGGATTTATAGATAGAACAGATCCAGAGCAAGAATTTGAACCAGAAATTAACTTTATAGTTAAAAAGAAAAATCTAGGAAAAATTATTGAAAAATGTATTAACAAACACGGATTAGATCGTACAGGAGAATTACTAGATTATATTAAAGCAACTGGTTTCAAATATTCAACATTAGGTGGTGTAACGGTATCTATTGATGATGTTAAAGTACCAGAAGAAAAGAAAACTATTCTAGAACAAGCATCTCAAGATGTAGAAAAAGTATTAAAACAATATAAACGTGGTTTAATTACTGAGGAAGAAAGATATCAATCTGTTATCAAAATTTGGGAAAAAGCAACAGATGATGTAAAAATAGCTATGAAAAATAATTTTGAAACAGAAAACCCAATGTATATGATGTCTGAATCAGGAGCCAGAGGTAACCTAGACCAGTTAAAGCAAATTGCAGGTATGCGTGGTTTGATGGCTAGTACTACTGGTAAAACTGTTGAAATTCCTATCAAATCTTCTTTCCGTGAAGGTTTAGATGCCCTAGAATACTTTATTTCAGCACATGGTGCTCGTAAAGGACTTTCAGATACAGCTTTAAGAACAGCAGACTCTGGATATTTAACAAGAAGATTAGTAGATGTTTCTCAAGATATTATCGTAAGAGAAGATGATTGCGGAACTCATGACGGAATAGAATTAACAGCTATCAAAGATGGAAATCAAGAAATTGAATCTTTACAAGAAAGACTAAAAGGAAGATATCCATTACATGATATAGTACATCCAGAAACTGGAAAATTAATTGTAGATACTAATACAATGATAGATGATAGAATTGCAGATGAAATAGTTGCAGCAGGAATTGAAAAAGTAAGAGTACGTAGTGTATTTGGATGTAGAACAAAAAATGGTGTATGTGCTAAATGTTATGGTATGGGCTTAGCAAGTAGAGATAAAGTTACTATTGGAGAAGCAGTAGGAATTATTGCAGCACAATCTATTGGTGAGCCTGGTACACAGCTTACAATGAGAACAATTCACTCTGGTGGTGTTGCTGGTGTAGCAGATATTACACAAGGTCTTCCTAGGGTTGAAGAGTTGTTTGAAGCAAGAAAACCAAAGGGACTTGCTATCATCTCTGAAATTGATGGTGTTGTTAAAATTTCAGAAGAGAAGAAGAGAAAAGAAGTTATTGTTACTTCAAAAGATAATAGTAAAACATATGTAATTCCATTTGGTTCTAAACTAAAAGTAAAAGAAGGAATGGAAGTAGAAGCAGGTCAACCACTAACAGAAGGTTCTATTAATCCAAATGAACTACTTATGATTAAAGGACCTGAAGGAGTATATAACTATATTGTACAAGAGGTACAAAAAGTATATAGAAACCAAGGTGTTGATATTAATGATAAACATATTGAAGTAATTGGTAGACAAATGCTTAAGAGAGTAAGAGTAGAAGATCCAGGAGATACAAAATTCTTTGCCGGTTCATTAGTAGACATGTATGAATTTAAAGATGAAAATGAGCTAATGGAAAAAGAAGGAAAACGTCCAGCTACTGGAAAACGAGTACTATTGGGAATTACAAAAGCATCTCTTGCAACAGATAGCTTCTTATCTGCAGCATCTTTCCAAGAGACAACAAGAGTATTAACAGAAGCAGCAATTAAAGGAAAAGTAGATGAACTAATAGGATTAAAAGAAAATGTTATCATTGGTAAATTAATCCCTGCAGGAACAGGACTTGCAAAATATAAAAATACAAAAATACAAGTAGAAGGTCAAGAAGAAACTTCTGAAGTATAATAAAAAAGCCGCAGCAATGCGGCTTTTTTTTACAAGCTTATATCTGTTATTTCTAAATTTTTTAATATTACTGTTACATTGATACTAAATATATGTATGTTTAGTATTTGGTACAATAATCAAGGCATTTGGTTTATAACTATATGTTCTATATTATTCATATAGTTTATAATTTCTGTAAATATACCAAGATTATTATTATATGAATATACCTTTTGTACTGTTTCATCATTAATACTATTAAAATTAACAAATGTCTGTGGTAACTCTTGATTATTTGATAAAGTAAGTGTATTTTCATTTATTAATATATAAAAGCCATTTAAGTACGTATTTTGTAAACCTAAGAATATTTTTTCTCTTTTATTCCAACTCTCGCTATCATTTATCTCAAATTTATTATTACTTATCTTTATATTTTTAGTTAGTGAATTATTAGTATATATGAAGAAATTGTTTAAATTTCCAGAAATTTTTATATCATTATTGCAAAAATTGCCCCCTCTTATAGCTAAATATGCTAAATTATAATCAATAGTTACTTTGTTATTTAAGAAATCTATGTTTTCACCAACTAAGCAACTTCCAGCTATTCTTTCATTAATTTCTGAATCAATACTAATAACATTGCTATCTACTTGTATATTTTGCCCTTCGGTATTATCTATCTGAAATAATGAAAACCCTTCTCCATCTATTTTATGATACTTTATAGTATTATTTGTAACCCTAATATTATTAACTCTTTCCACTCCTTTACTTCTAAATTTTATCAAAGAACCGTATCCATATACTTCAAAATAATTATCCTCTACATTTATATTTTCTATAACTCCTCCTCTATACCCCAATCTTATCAACATACTATTTCCTTTTATAGTTCCATCCCTAAATAAATTATTTTCTTCTATTTTTACATTTTGTATTTTACCTCCGCCAGATATTTATCATTTCATCTTTGCACATTAATCTAATATCATTCTTTTGAACTACTATAGTATCAGCATTTTCCAACTGGTTATAGAACCATATTGATCCTCCTGCATCATTTTGAGATTCATTTAAAATGTTATTATTTATAATATTAATGTTTTTCCAAGCAGTATGAAACCATATATTGGTGATTCCGGTTGTTTTATGATTGTCTTCTGCCCTTATTGTCAAATTACAATCTTCTATTGTGACATTTGATGCATATTTGGCTCCTACCTGAATTTCTGAAATGTCAGCGCCTTTTATACTTTCAACGTTTAAATTAATTATAGTTATATTATCACACCACTTTTCTTCATTACCTATAATATATATATGGTAATCGGCTCCTGATTGACTCTGATAGTCTTCTACATTAAATATTGTTGCCTGATTGCCTAGTAATATTAAATTGCTAGATTCTATACGTATTTGTGTAGATTGCTTATATTTGCCATTACTCTCCAAGCTAACATTACCATACCCAGCATTTAATGCTGTTTCAATTGCCTTTGCATCATCATGCTTTCCATCTCCATATGCCCCAAATTGATTTACTGTTACTGTATTATTTATTGGGTGCAATTTTGCATATAAACCATTATTTAATTGTATACATTTCCCATCGTCTACTGTTAAACTTGTATTACTTACTATATCATAATATGCACTTCCACCATATTGTTTATCCCAGTATCCTTCTGTTTGAACTAGTTGCCCATCTTTTAATCCTGTATCAGTTTTCATACTGGCTACATTAGGGTATGTTTTATCTACGTCAAGCTTAAATTTTTCTATACTTATTACATTCTTTTCACTTGTTATGACTTGCCATTCTCCTAATATAAATGAATAAGTACCATGTTCGTTTCGAGATACACCGACTTGTAAATTTTTGGTTAAAAATCTTTCAAAATCAGAGTTCTCACCAGTTGCTTTATTTATTGCATATTCACTTAAAAGCAATTCTATTTTTTCCTTTATTTCAGCTTTACTATATTCTTCGGTAGCATCCATCACTTTATTAAGTAATCCGTTTTCTCCTAATAACATACTAATTGTAAAACCTGCTAATATAAGCAAAACAATTAGGGTTACAACAAGTGATATAAGGGTAATGTTTTGCTATACATTTTATAGTTGTACAAATCAATCATCTTAATGTCAAACAAAAGTTAGAATCTTGAAAAACCACCTTAATTTCTTTACTTTATCTGTAACTTATGCTATAATGTAACATGTAAAAATAGGAAAGAAAGAGGAATTTATATGCCGAGTAATAAAAAAGTATTTGATAAATTGGTTTCTAAAACAAAAATTTACCTTGTTATTATAGCCATTTTATTAATTCTATTATGTATATATGAAATTAACTTAATTACACCAGCAATTATTCTATATACCATTATTTTAATGTATGCATATTGGACAAACAATAAAAGAAAAGTGGAGCTATCTGAACACATTAAAGACTTAACATTAACAGTAGATAGTGCCGCAAAAAGTACGTTAATCAATTCTCCATTTCCTCTTGTGATTATAGAAACAGATGGAAATATTATCTGGAAAAGTTCAAAATTCATTCATACATTTGCGAATATAGATATTAATAACTACTTAAATAATATTGTAAAAGAATTAAAACTAGAAATCAAAAATGGAAGCGAAGAAAATAAAAGAGAGTTAGAGGAACTAATAAAAAAACAAGTAAAAATTGGAGATAGAACATATAAAGTAGTAGGAGAATATGTAAAATCAAAAGATAAAGTAAAAAACAAAGTAAAAGAAGACGAATATATGGCAACATTGTATTTTATTGATGAAACACAATATATTCATTTACAAGAAGACTATCAAAACTCTAAAATTTGTGTGGGAATTATCATGATAGATAATTATGAAGAAATTATACAAAGACTATCTGATGAAGATAAACCACAGATGATAGCTAAAATAGAAAAAACGATTTATGATTGGGCAGGAGAACTAGAAGCTTTAATTATTAAGCAAGATAGAGACACTTTTGTTATAATTATGGAACAAAAATACATTCCAGTATTAGAAGAAAATAAATTTAATTTATTAGATACTATAAAAGAAATTAATATTCCTGGAAAAATGCAATCTACTTTGAGTATAGCATTAACAACAGAAGGAGAATCAAATTATCAAAAATATAAAACAGCACAAGCAACTATTGATATAGCGTTAGGCCGTGGAGGAGACCAAGCAATACTTAGAAAAGACGGAAAATACACATTCTTTGGAGGTAGAACACAAGAAGTAGAAAAACGTACAAAGGTAAAAGCAAGAATTGTAGCACATGCCCTAGAAGAACTAATGAACGAATCTAAAAATATAATGATTATGGGACATAGTAATACAGATATAGATGCAATGGGTTCGGCCTTTGGTATTTATCGTTTTGCTAAAACAGTAGGAAAAGAAGAAGTATATATTGTTAATGAAACATATGGAATAAGTCTAGAAAACTTTTTACAAGAAGTGCAAAAAGAAGAAGAATATAAAGAATGTATATTAAATAAAGAAGAAGCATTAAATAAAATAGATGAAAATACTCTATTAGTTATTGTAGATACTCACAAGGCTAATTATGTAGAAGTACCAGAATTATTAGAAAAAACGAATAAAATTGTTATCATTGACCATCACAGAAGAAGTACAGACTTTATAGAAAATTCTATATTAACATTCCAAGAAGTGTATGCATCTTCAGCAGCAGAATTAGTAACAGAATTAATTGAATATTCAGAACAAGATATTCGTCTAACAGAAATAGAAAGAGAAAGCTTATATGCAGGTATTATGATGGATACCAAAAACTTTACTTTTAAAACAGGTGTAAGAACTTTTGAAGCAGCAGCATATTTAAGAAAATGTGGTGTAGATATTATAAAAGTAAAGAAATGGTTCCAAAGTGACTTAGAAACATATAACAAAATTTCTGAAATTATAGCAAAAACAGAAGTAATTAATCAGTCTATTGCTATATCTATTTATGATAAAGAAGATGTAAATAGTAATATCATTTGTGCAAAGGCAGCAGATGAACTATTGACAATTAGTAATATCACAGCATCTTTCGTCATGGGAAAAATGGGAGATAAAGTTTGTATTAGTGGACGTTCTATTGGAGATATTAATGTGCAACTTATCTTAGAAAAACTTGGCGGTGGAGGTCATATTACACTAGCTGGAGCACAAGTAGAAGGAATGGATATTGAAGAAGTAAAACAAGAGCTAATTAATCGAATACATGAATATTTTAGTGAAATTGAAGGATAAGAAAGGAGAAACACATGAAAGTTATATTATTGGATAATATAAAAGGAGTAGGAAAAAAAGATGAAGTAATTAATGCAAGTGATGGATATGCGAGAAATTTCTTATTCCCTAAAAAACTTGCTTTAGAAGCGAATAAAGAGAATTTAGCAAAATTACAAGCAAGACAAAGTGCAAAGCAATTCAAAAAAGATACAGAAAAAGAAGAAGCAAAAAGAATTGCAGAGCAATTCAAAAATATTACTTTAACAATAGCTGTAAAAGCTGGAGAAAACGGAAAAATATTCGGAGGAATTACAGCAAAAGAAATTGCAGAAAGTTTAAAAGAAAAAGAAAAAATTGAAATTGATAAAAAGAAAATTTTGCTAGAAGAAACTATCAAAACATTAGGAGTAACGAATGTTACCATTAAATTATTTGAAGGTGTTATAGGAACATTAAAAGTAGAGGTAGTTAGTAAGTAGGAAGGAAGAGAGCAGTAATGGAATTAGGAAAAGTACCACCACACGATACAGAGGCTGAACAAGCAGTAATTGGAAGTATGTTAACAGATAAAGATGCTATCATTGCAGCAATAGAAGTGCTTAAAGAAGATTACTTTTATAGAGAAGATAATAAAACCATTTATTCTGCTATATTAAATTTATACAATCGTTCAGAAGCTGTAGATATCATTACTGTAAAATCAGAATTATCTTCCTTAGGAAAACTAGAAGCAGTTGGAGGATTAGAATATTTAGCAGAACTTCCTGAAAAAGTACCTACTACAGCCAATGTAGAAAAGTATATCAAAATTGTAGAAGAAAAAGCTATTTTAAGAAAATTAATTAAAACAGCCAATGAAATTATTAGCATGGGATATGATGAAACACAAGAAGTTGATACCATTATGGATCAAGCAGAAAAGAAAATTTTTGATACCATGCAAGAAAGAGAACAAACTGGTTATACTGCTATAAAAGACATATTAGTAGATACTTTTATAGAATTAGAACAACTATATAACCAAAAGCAACATGTAACAGGAATTACTACAGGATTTATTGACTTAGATGAAAAAACAGCAGGACTTCATAATTCAGATTTAATTTTAGTAGCTGCAAGACCTGCCATGGGAAAATCAGCTTTTGCCATTAACATTGCTACTAATGCTGCTTTAAAGGGGCACGTGGGAGTTGCTTATTTTAGTTTGGAAATGTCTAAAGAGCAAGTAACCAGCAGAATTTTGTGTAGTGAAGCAATGGTAGACAGCAACAAGGTTAGAACAGGTACAATTGATGATGAAGAATGGGGAAAATTAGCCAATGCTTCAGGAGAATTATCAGAAACGCAAATATATATTGATGATACTCCTGGAATTAGTATTACAGAAATTAGAGCAAAGTGTAGAAAACTGAAATTAGAAAAAGATATCGGATTAGTAGTAATTGATTATTTACAGTTAGTACAAGGAACAGGAAAACGAGGAGCAAGCCGTGAGCAGGAAATTGCAGAAATTAGTAGATCTTTAAAAATTTTAGCAAAAGAAATTAATGTTCCTGTAATTGCTTTATCACAGCTTTCTAGAGCACCTGAACAGCGTCCAGACCATAGACCAATGCTTTCAGACCTTCGCGAATCCGGTTCTATTGAGCAAGATGCTGATATTGTTATGTTTTTATATCGAGATGATTATTATAACGAAGATAGTGAAAAGAAAAATATAGCAGAGGTTATTTTAGCAAAACATCGTGGAGGTTCTACAGGAACAGTAGAGCTATTATGGCTTGGAAATTACACAAAATTTGCTAATATTGAAAAATATAGAGATTAGTTATACACATAAAAGGAGTAAATTGTGGAAAAAACATTCAGTAAAAGAGCTTTAGAAGAAAAAGACATTGTAAAAAAAGTAAAACAAACTATAAAAAAGTATGAAATGCTAAAAGATGGAGATACTATCATAGTAGGTGTCTCTGGTGGGCCTGATTCAATGGCCCTTTTGAACATTTTATGGAATATATGTAAGGAAGGTAAAATAAACTTTACCATTGTAGTAGCTCATTTTAACCATGCACTTCGCAAAGAAGCAGATGAAGAAACAAAATATGTAGAGCAATATTGTAAAAAAAGAAATATATCTTGTTATATTAAAAAACAAAATGTAGAGCAATATGCAAAAGAACAAAGAATAGGAATAGAAGAAGCAGGAAGAAAATTGCGTTATGCCTTTTTTGAGGAAGTAGCTAAAAAACAAAAGGCACCAATAAAAATTGCTACAGCACATCAAGCAAATGATAATGCAGAAACTGTATTTATGAATATATTAAGAGGTACAGGAACGGCAGGATTAAAAGGAATAGAACCAAAAAGAAACTTATTAATTAGACCTTTAATTCACATACAAAGAAATGAGATAGAAGCATATTGCCAAAGGGAACAATTAAATCCAAAAATAGATACTTCTAATTTTGAGAACCAATATACAAGAAATAGAGTAAGAAATATGTTATTTCCATTTATCAATCAAAACTTTGATGCAAATATTGTTATGGCTTGTAATAGGATGGCGGATATATGTAGAGAAGAAAATGATTATTTAGAAAAAGTCGCTAAAAAAAGCTTATCTGAAATGAAAGAAAACCTAGGGAAACAAGAATTAGAGGAAAAAAATTTACTTGTTTTATCATTAAAAAAGTTTAATTTACAAGAAGAAGTAATTCAAAAAAGAATTATTATGCTTGCCATTCAAAAAGTACTAGGGAATAGCCAAGAAATTACAAAAATTAATATTGAAGATATCGTACATATGTGTCAAAAACAGATAGGAAATAAATATATGATGCCTAATTCACACATAAAAATTAGTATTCAAAAACAAAAAATTTTTTTTGAAAAAATAAAATAAGCCAAATGGAAAGTTCCGTAATGAAAGCCTTGATATATCAACAATTGTGACAAAAAAACTTAAAAAAAGCTATTGCAAAACGATTTAAGATGTGTTATATTTCAAAGGTAAATAAAAAAGGAAAAAAATGCCAAGAGCAGAGGAGGAAGAAATTTGAAAAACAGTATAAAAACTATAGCTATGTGGCTAATCATATTAGTAATAGCTATTGTAGTAGTAACATCTATATTAGAAAATAGTGATAATAAATTAGCATACTCTGAGCTGGTTGCTAAAATTGAAGCAGGAGAAGTACAAGAAATTGAGATTGAAGCAGATGGAACAAAAGCAACAGTTACTTTAAAAAATGAAAACTTACCAAAAACAGTGAATATTCCAAGTATGGATAACTTAATGGAAGTTGCTTCTGACTCTATGAAAGCAGGAACAATTACTATTATAGAAAAATCTGAATCTTTCTTTGTAGTATTGTTAAGCTTATTAACTCCATTCGGAATACTTATTATATTCTTGTTATTCTGGTTCTTTTTAATGGCAGGAAACCAAGGAGGAGCAGGAAGCAAAACAATGACTTTTGGAAAAAGTAAAGCAAAAGTCATTAATCCACAAGATAAAGCAAGAGTTACTTTTAAAGATGTTGCTGGTGTAGATGAAGAAAAAGAAGAATTAGAAGAAATTGTAGAGTTCTTAAAAAATCCAAAGAAATTTACTGACATGGGAGCAAGAATTCCAAAAGGAGTATTACTTGTAGGTCAACCAGGAACAGGTAAAACTTTACTTGCAAAAGCTGTTGCAGGAGAAGCAGGAGTACCATTCTTTATTATTAGTGGTTCAGACTTTGTAGAAATGTTTGTTGGTGTTGGTGCATCTCGTGTAAGAGACTTGTTCGAAGAAGCAAAAAAGAAAGCACCATGTATTATATTTATTGATGAAATTGATGCTGTAGGACGTCAAAGAGGAGCAGGTTTAGGTGGAGGACATGATGAAAGAGAACAAACTTTAAACCAATTATTAGTAGAAATGGATGGTTTTGCTGAAAATGAAGGCGTTATTGTACTTGCAGCAACCAATAGACCAGATATCTTAGATAAAGCACTATTAAGACCAGGAAGATTTGACAGACAAATTGTAGTAGGTGCACCAGATGTAAAAGCAAGAGAACAAATATTAGAAGTTCATTCAAGAAGAAAGAGACTTGCAGATGATGTAGATTTAAAAGTAATTGCTAAAAATACTTCTGGATTCTCTGGAGCAGACTTAGAGAATATTCTAAATGAAGCAGCACTTCTTGCTGCAAGAAGAAATTTGATGGAAATTGGAGAACGCGAAATAGAAGATGCTATGGTAAAAGTTACAATGGGTCCTGAAAAGAGAACAAGAGTAAGAAGTGAAAAAGAAAATAAATTAGTAGCATACCATGAGGCAGGTCACGCAGTAGTTAGCAGATTTTTACCAACACAAGATCCTGTTCATGAAATTTCTATTGTACCAAGAGGTATGGCAGGAGGATATACAATGTATCGTCCTACAGAAGATAAAAACTTTATGTCAAAATCTGAAATGGAAGAAAATATTATATCTTTATTGGGCGGTAGAGTTGCTGAACAATTGATTTTAAATGACGTTTCTACAGGAGCAAGTAATGATATTGAAAGAGCAACTAAAATTGCAAGAAGCATGGTAATGAAATATGGTATGAGTGATAGAGTAGGAACTATCCTATTAGGTTCTAACCAAGAAGAAGTATTTATAGGAAGAGATTTTGCTCAAGCAAAAGAATACTCTGAAGAAACAGCAGGAATTATTGATGAAGAAGTAAAAAGAATTATAGATACAGCATATAGTAAAGCTGCACAAATTTTAAGAAACAACATAGATAAATTACATGCAGTAGCACAAATATTATTAGAGAAAGAAAAAATTACAGGTGATGAATTTGACCAAATTTTTGGAGAATAAGAAACAAGAAAGGCTTGCATCAAAAGATGTTAGCCTTTTTATGTAAGAGGAGGGAAGAGATGTGTTAGCATTTATTACAGGAGCATCTTCTGGCATAGGAAGAGATATGGCACGTTATTTATATAAATTAGGTTATGATATTATTATTACAGCACGAAATGAAGAGGCTCTGCAAATATTAAAACAAGAACTAGAAAAAACAAGAACAGGAAAAATATATGTTTTACCAGCAGATTTAAGTGAAGAACAAGAAGTAATTCAATTATATGAGACAATTAAAAGAGAGTTCAAAAAAATAGATATTGTGATTAATAATGCAGGTTTTGGATTGTTTGGAAGATTTGTGCAAACAGATTTGGAAACAGAGATAAAAATGATTCATACTAATATTATAGCAGTTCATACTTTAACAAAATTATTTTTACAAGATATGCTAAATTACAATGAGGGAAAAATTTTAAACGTTTCTTCAGTTGCAGGTTTTATGCCAGGTCCATTAATGGCAACATATTATAGTACAAAAAATTATGTATTTCGTTTATCTGAAGCAATTCATAAAGAATTGAAAAAAATGAACTCAAAAGTACAAATTAGTGTGTTATGTCCAGGACCTGTAAACACTAACTTTAATCAAGTAGCAAATGTAAAATTTAATTTAAGAGAAGCTTCTAGTGAAAAAGTAGCAAAATATGCCATTGAAAAGATGTTACAAGGAAAATTTAAAATTATACCAGGGATTGATATAAAAATAGCAAGATTGGGAAGTAAAATTTTACCAGACAATTTACTCGCAGAAATTTGTTACCATATGCAAGAAAAAAAAGAAAGAAAATAGTAAAAATACGTATTTCCCTAGGAAAAAAATAATATTAAGACAAAAATGTCATGAAAATGTCATATAAATGTAAAAAATAGCAGTTATGAAAAGCCGTAAGGCTGTAATAACTGTTGTTTTTTTATAGAAAAAAATGCCATTGTAAGGGAAAATGTAACATGTTACAATAAGCTATATAAATATAAATAAAATATATAAAAATAAATGAAAGGAAAAAGAAAATTTTTAACATCTACAGGTAAGAATAAAGAGGAGGAAAATAAAATGCAAAACAAGAAAAAAGAGCTAATGACAATAGGAATATTGGTAATTGTATTACTAGTTATTTTCAACAGTTTTTCAAATTCAGCACAAACTGTTTCTTTAGAAGCTCAACAGCAAGCATATATAGATATTGTTATTTCGAAATCTCACTCTATAGTAGATGTTTCTCATTTTGAACAAGATTTAAAGGCAGAATTAGAAAAACAAGGTGTAAACACACAATACGTAAGTGTACAAAAAATAGATACAGAGTCTTTTTCTAGTAATTCTGCAGATGCTGCTGAAATTCTTAATGGATGGGGAAGAGAAGGTTGGCCAGGACAATGGTATTATGAAGATAATCAAGTAATTAATGCAGAAAATACAGATGATTTAACAGGTTTCTATTACCCAGACAACTTTTCTTATGATGATATAGATTACCAATATGAAAATATGAGCGATAATGGCGATGATGATATAATGGGATGCATGTTTCGTTTTAATAAAAATACAGATGGAACAGTAACAACCTATTTGCTATTGATGAATAAAAGAGATAATAACGGAGCCTTTGAGCATGACGATGGATTATATAAAATTGTTAATAAACCTTTTGCACGTGCAAGCTTAGAGATGGTAGCATCAACTGATGCTACTTGGACAAGAAATACTTGGTCAAAATATAGAATTGTAACAGTAGGAAATAATATTAAAATTTATCAAAATGATAATTTAATTATTAACTATACCGATCCAGATCCTATTTATACAGGTACATATGGATTTTTCTCTTGTAGTCAACCATATGCACGATATAGAAATATACAAATTGTTACAACACAATATAAAACCTATCAAAATTTGCTAACAGAAGCAAAATGGAAAGATAATGCTATTCGTTTAGTAGTTAATGCAGAAGATAGTATTAATCAAGAATTTCAAGATGAGGCAACCTTATCAGACGTTATTGCTAGAATGATTAATCAAGGAATTCATTATTTAGGATGGGGAACTTCTAATAACGAAAGCCAAATTCGAGACTTAGTAGAAAAGAATAATAACAAGGGACAATATATTAATAATACTAACTATACTAAAGCTATCCAAGAAACGGCAACATATATTAAAAATTTGCTCAATTCTTACCCGACAAGTCAGTATTTAATTGTGGATGAACCAATTGCTATGCATGTAACTCCGGAAAGTGCAAAAAATAATACTACAGATGCCATGTATCCTAATGGAAAATGGAGAGCAGTTCATGATGAAGAATATTTTGAAAATGGGAATGGAAAATATAGTAATAGTGGAAGATACCAAGATGCAGTAATGGAAATATTTGATAAAGCAGGAAAATATGAAATTTATTATGAAGATCAACTAATCAAAGAACTGTATCTGCATAGAATGCCAGTAGCTATTATTGATAGCGAAATAGAAAATAATAATGTTACCTTAAGTTCAGATAGATCTTTTGATATTGATAAGCAATCTGTTAATAATGGTATTCAAGAGGTAGAGTGGAGTTATAAAAAAATCAATGATAAATCGTGGACTATGGGAAAATTAACTAAAATAGAAGATGGAGTCAACTATTTAGTTAGACTACGTGTAAAAGACTATCAAAACACATGGAGTAAAGATGCAGTAAGATATATTTCAAGTAAAGCAACAAAACCAATTGCCCAATTTGAAATTGTAAAAAGTGATATTACCAAATATGAAGATTTAGAAATTATAGATACTTCTTATGATCCAGCAGGAAGAGACATTACAAAAGAAGTGTGGCAAGTATATAAAGAAAATGACAAAATATATGAAGGTAGTACATTAATTACAGATTATGAACAATATGGAGCAGGAGAATATAAAGCAGTACTTACTGTAACCAATTCAGATGGAGAAGTATCAGATGAATTTGCAAGACAATTTACTGTTATGGAAGACGAAAGAGCACCAGAAGTATTTGTTGATCCAGCACAAGAAGAACATATACATGAAAATATAACAGTTAATGTAAATTTTACTGACAAAGGAGGAAGTGGATTTAATTCGTACCAATATGGAATTACAGAAGAAAGAAATGAGACAGTAAGTTGGAGTGATTGGATTAGTAAATCACAAGATAGTATTACGCTTACTCAAAAAGGAAATCAGTATTTACATATAAAGGCTCGTGATAATGCAGGAAATGTAAGTGAAGAAAGCATATTTGGTCCATACAAAATAGAGGAAAAGAAAGTAGCAGTAGAAATAGAATCTATGGATCAAGAAAATAATGCAGTACATTTTAATGGAGTACAATATGAGGTAGTAGAGCCAAAGATAAATGAACAAGAAGAGGATAAAACATTAGTCTTATCAACTAATGAAGAGGGAAAAGCAACAGAATATTTAGACATTATGAAAAAAGACGGGGAATATACATATATTTTTAATGAGATTACAGTACCACAAGGATACGAAGCTATAGGAAATGCCAATATACAAGTACAATATGAAAATGGAGAAATTGCTACAGCAATAAGTAGCAATCCTAAAATAGAGGTACAAGTATTAGAAAATGGGGAAATAAAAATATGGTTAAAATATATAAAATTACAAGTAGAAAATCCTTTGCAAATAGCTATAGAAACAGTAGATTTACGAGATGAAAGTAAAAAACTAGAAGATGTAGAATATCAAATGGAAGTTCAAGCGGGTAGTGGAGAAAAATTTACTACTTCTCTTAGTTCCGAGAAAGAAGGTACAGCCAATTTATATAATATAGGGGCAACAGGAGATATTCATATTGCATTAAAACAAACAAAAACAGCAAGTGGATATAAAATGCAGACAGAAGAAAAAGTTATTACTCTTCATAGAGATAAAAATACGAATAAAATAACAGGAGTTACAGAGAAAACAAATCACGATGCAGAAATATATATAGAAAACGAAAAAAATAAAATCACAATAGTAGTACCAAATGAAAAGAAAGAGCAAAAAAATTATGTAAGAGTTCAAGTAATAGGAAGTGCAGATGAAAAACTAGAAAATATGCAATTTCAGTTAAAACAACCTTTAGAACTAGCTACTATCACAGGAGTTACAGATGCTTCAGGAATAGCTTGGTTTGGTCCTATTGAAGGTCAGGGTAGTGGAGAAGAAACATATATATTAACAAGTAATCAAAATAATATATACGAATTTCCTGAAATGCATATACCAATTACTTTTTCAGAAGGGAAAATAGTATCTACTGCTCAAGAACCAAACATACAGGTAATAGTAGAAGAAAATGAAAATGAAATACAAAATATTGTGAACATTCAATATAAAGCTAATGTAAAAGATATATATCAAACTGCACAAAAATTTAAGATTATCAAACAAAATAAACAAAATGAAGCTTTAGTAAATGTGAATTATGCTATCAGCATAAAAGGAACTTCTCTTATAAAACATATAACACAAAATACAAATGAAAATGGAGAAATCGAAATTGATTTATGGAACGATAATCAGCTAGAAATTATGGTACAAGAAATTACTAGTTTACCTGGATATTCTTTAGATAATGCACAAAAGAAAATTATTCTAGTAAGAGCATCAGATGGAACATATGATATTCAAACTAGTGAAAGTGTAGCAAATGTTTCAAAAGAAGCACAAACACAAAATATCATTTTAACAGAAACAAATGAGAAAAAAGCAGAGAAGAGTACGCAAAAAGCTAATATTTCATTATTTATTACTAGAAAAGATCAGAATAATAATTTATTAGGAAATGTACAATTTAAAGTAACAGAAGAAACAACTAAACAAGAGTACACTTTGAAAACTAATGAAAATGGTATAGCAGAGTTATTAAATTTTGCAGTGCCAAATGTAGGAACTTATATATTTACAATAGAAGGAATTACAACCACTTCTGGCTATATTGCTTTATCAGAGCCAGTAAAATTACAAGTAATTTATGGGCAAAATGAACAAGGAGAAATAAAAACTACAGCAATTTCTATCATTAAAGGATATAAATACATAGACTTACAACAGTATAATGAATATGAAACGCAAGAAAATTATCAATTAGATGTAAGCTTAACTATTATAGATATAGCCAATACTATAGAACAAGCACAAAATATTTCTTTTGTAAAATTAGGTAATGGAAGTGTTCTTAATGATGCAGAATTTGAAATATATATTCAATTAGCAGATGGTGCAACGATTAAAAAATCAGGTAAAACACAAGATATTGCACAATTTTTACAAAATATATATTTACCAGAAGGAACTGTGGAAATTGTAATAAAAGAAACAAAAGCACAATTAGGTTTTGCCTTAGATACAAATGAAAAAATGATTCAAATACAAAAGTATGATGGAAAAATTGCGTTATTACAAGACGAAGAAAACTTAGTTCATTGGCAAAATGGAAATATGCAAATTCAAATAGAAAATAATACTGTAGGAAAAGATAACTTAGGAGAAAATTTTATTGAAATAGAGCCTAATTCCTATTCATTGGTAATAAGAAATGAGAATTCCTATTCACCAAACTTAAATTTACAAGGAGCAGTATTTGAGGTTACTGCAAAACAAAATAATCAAATAGTTATGAACCGTGCAAGAGGAACTAATGAAGAAGGAATTGCAGAATTTGAACATATGTATCAATCGGGAGATGTACTACTAGAAATCAAGCAGGTTGTAGCACCAAAGCTCTATAATTTAAATGAAAATATTTATCAAATGTATTTAACAAGAAATATGAATACACAAGAAATACAGGTGCTAGAAGGAACAAATCAAGAATTAGATGTGAAAATTGATCAAATTAATCACAAAGTAATTGTAACAATTAAAAATAATTTACAACAACTAACTATGGGAATTGTTACTGTTGATTCTGATGATACAACCCTTCGTTTAGCAAATGCAAGTTATAGAGTTAATCATAAAGAAAACTATGATGCTAATGATGCACAAACTTATGGATATGGTGTTACAAATAATCAAGGAACAGTAGCTATACCAATTAATACTTATATACAAGAAGGAACAGCAACTTATGAAATTACACAATTAAAAGTTCCGAATAGTTATGAAAAGGAAGAGAAAATAGCATTAGATATTACTGTGGATGCACAGGGAAATATAACACAAGTTACTCATGTAGAAGAAACAGGAGAATGTATTATTTCTCAAGTAGAAAATAACTATATAGAAATTATAGTAAAAAATAAAAAACAAGCCAAACCAACTTATCAAGTAGTAGTACAAACTTATAATGCTTACAAACCTAGTCAAATTGTAGAACAAACGAAATTAGACGTAGAAATTAAACATCAAGAAGGTGATACAGTTCGTAATACAATGACAACGAATGGAACAAATGGGGAAGCAACTTTACGTGGAATCATAGGAGAAGGAAAAATAGAAATTCACATACAAGAATTAGAAGCTGCTACAGGATATTTATTAAATTCTAAAAATAGAGTAGTTTACTTAAATAGAGAGGTAATGTTAGAAGATGATGGAAAATATTATCAAAAACTTTCTACTATAGGAGAACAAGAAGAAGACATAGAGGTTATATTAGATAATGTAAAACAACAAATAACTATTAGAATTGCATGTATTCCTATGTTAGGGGTAACTATTGAAAAAGTGGATAAAAATGATAGTAGTATAAAAATACAAGATGTTATTTTTGTAGTAGAACAAAATCAAAGACCGTTAGGAACAGCAACTACAAATACATTAGGTAAAGCTTTTATAGCATTTGGTGAAACACCATCAAATCAAACAATAGTATATACATTAAAAGAAATGGAAGGAGTAAGTGGTTACCAAACTTTACCAGGAGATATTGAAATAACAGTAACATATAATCTAGCAGGTGAGATTACCTCATGTAGTATTACTAAAGGAAATGAGTATGCTAATATAATAGAACAAAACAAACAAGGTTATATAGAACTTCAAGTAACAAATATTCCAGAAGAGCAAATAGAAGATAATATTTCTTTACAAGTAAATAAAGTAACAGAAGAACAACAAGTAATTCCTGTTGAAAATGCTGTTTTCAAAATTCATACTGAGTCAGAAGACGGAAAAATTATGAATGCAGTAAAGACTACAGATGAAGAAGGAAAAATCAGACTAGATGGAATCAGAGGAGAAGGAAAAATTAAAATTGAACTTCAAGAATTAGAAGTAGCAGACGAATATGCCTTAGATAATACAGTAAAAACAATTACTGTTCGTAAGCAAAATGGAAAACTAAAACTTATTTCAGAAGAAACAACTCGGCGGAATTTCTGTATTAATAGATGAAAAAGAAAAATTAGTTTCTACTACTATAACAAATAGTATATCTACAAGAGTAATTGGATTATCTATATTTAAGGTAGAAGATACAGATGCTTTAACTATGCTAAAAGCGGATTTTCAAATTGAAGATGAAGAGACAAAAGAGCAATATGTACTTTCTACAAAAGGTAGTTCGGGTGCATTAGTAGGACTACCACTAAAAGATAAGGGAACATATCGTTATTCTATAAAAGAAATGAAAACTCCAGATGGATTTGAACAAATTCTACAAGATGTTATTTTACAAGTAACTTATAGACAATTAGGAGAAATAGAAAATGTAGAAATTATTCAAGGAAATGATTTAGCTAGTATAGAACATCAAACAAGTCACTATATAGAATTGCATATAAAAAATACTGCAAAACAAACAGATATATTACCATATTCTTTAAAGGTAGTTAAAGTAGATAGTGAAGATAAAAATATCAAACTTTCAGGTGGAGAATTCCACTTAGAAGTAAGTAATGAACAAGGTATGACATATGTAAGTAAAAGGACAGAAGCAGATCAAAAAGGAGAAATATGGATTAATCAAATACGAGCCCAAGGAAATGCTAAATTTACTATACAAGAGCTTATGCCACCAGAAGGAAGAAAATATGATAGTACAAAAAAAGAAGTAGAAATCAATGTAGATAAAGATACAGGAAGAATTGAGATAGTAGATGCTCATAATTTAGAAACGGTTGTTGACCAAAAACAAAGAATAATAACTATTTATTTAAAGAATGAGTTAGAAGATGGTTTATATCAACTAAGTATTGCAAAAAAAGATAAATCAGAACCCGAAATTCATTTAGGTAATGTTCATATGAGAGTAAAATTACCAGGAGAAGATACTGCAAGGGAAGTGGTTACTGATAGAGAAGGAAGAATTCATATTTTAAATATCCAGATGCCTGAAGTAGGAGAATATGAATATACGATAGAAGAAATGAAAACAGCAGAGGGATATACATTATTACAAAATCCTGTAAAAATGAAAATAGAATTTACACGAGATGGGGAAGATATCTATATTAGTAATGCAAAAATAACAAGTAATACAGAAAATGCAAATGTAGTGACAACTAAAAAACAACATGTAGCTATTGAAATATTGAATGAGCCAAAAGAAGAATATGTAAAAGAACAAGCATATGAAATACAAATTCATAAAGTAGATTCTAAAAAGCAAGATGTGGGAATAAAAGGGGCAAAAATAAAAATATATATACTTCAAAATGATGCCAATACAAAGCAAGCAGAAGTATACACGAATGAAGAAGGAAAAATCATTTTAAATAATGTCATTATTACAGATAATGGAAAAATAGCTGTTGAAGAGGTAGAAGCACCAAAGGGATATGATTTAGATGGAACAGTAAAAGAAGTACCATATGTATTACAAAATGGAAAACTAGTATTTATGCCAACAGAAGATGAAATTCAAATAACAGCAAATGATAAAAAAATAGAAATGACTATAACGAATGATACAAATAACCAAATAGCAGATTTACATATAGAAAAATTTGTAAGCAAAGTAAACAATCAAGAGATAACGGATACAATGCCTGTATTAACAAAACAAGAAGACGGAAGCATTTTATATCAAAAAAGTAATCAGATTGTAAAAGTACAATATGGAGATATAGTAGAGTTTACAATAAGAATCTATAATTCGGGTAAGGAAGATGGTTATGCAAGTTACATTTTAGATAAAGTTCCAGATGGATTACTATTTATAGAAGATAACGAAATCAACAACCAAGCAAAATGGGAAAAAACAGAGGAAGGATATGCAACTAGTATCTTATCTTCAGAAGAAGAAAATAAAATTAAAGGTTATGATTCATCTTCTATGGAACTTCCAGACTATAAAGAAATAAAAATTGTTTTTCAAGCTCAAGAAAAGGCAAATACTAAAGAAACAACAGCAATTAATAGTGCAGTAGTAACAGGAGAAGAAGAACCAGGCATCTATGCACTAGATAATGAAAATACAAGCCAGATAGAAATTGAGTATGTTAAATTAAAAACAGATAAGTATATCACTATGGTAAATTTAAATGGTGAAAATAAACAAGTAGATACTGGGAAAACAAAAGCAGGAGACTTATTTAAGGTAGAAGTAGTAGGAAGCAAAGTAAAAAGAAGTGTATTAACTGTGCAATATCAAATAGAAGTTACTAATGAAGGTACAACATCAGCATTAGTAGAAGAAATTCGTGATTATATTCCAGAAGGCATGACATTTTTACAAGAAGATAATCTAGAATGGAAAATAGAACAAAATTACGTAACAAATCAAATAAAACAAGAATTAGCACCAGGAGAAACTCTTCAAAAAACAATTACCTTAAGATGGTATGGAAGTACAAGTGAAGATAATATGGGACTTATGGTAAATAAAGCAGTAGCTATTGCGCAGGGAGATATTAATGGAGCAAAAGTAGACGAAGCAAGTTTAACAATATCTGTAAAAACAGGTGCAATATGGAATTATATTACATTATTCTTTGTAAGTATTAGTATCATAGCTGTAGGTATAATAGGAATAAAAAAATACATTTTAGGAAAAACATAATAAAAAAACCAACTTAAAAAAGTTGGTTTTTTAATGTGTATTTTCAGAATAAGGTTGTAAATTAACTGAAATTACAGTTCCTTCTTCTACTGAAGTACCGGCCATAGGTTCTTGACTTACTACTTGACCTGTTCCCGAAACATGAATATTTAAATTCTTAGCTTTTAATAAACTTAGAGCAGAAGATAAAGATTTTCCTCTCAGATTAGGAACCTCTTGAGAGACTCTAGCTTCATTTCCCGCAGTATAAACACAAACGATAGAATCTGCAATTAACTCTGTACCAGGTTTTGGTACTTGATCTGTAACAATGCTCGTTGTATCAGAACTAGAAATCTTGCAAGCAAATCCAGCATCTTCTAATATTTTATTTGCCTCTGCCACAGTTTTATTTCTAACGTCAGGAACAGAAGTAGTTTCTACTGTATTGGTAGTTGTTGTTTCTGCTGTATCAGAAGGAATACCTAAGTATGGTAACACCTCAGATAAAATCTGAGAAACCACAGGACCTGCAATTTGACCACCCATGTGGTTTTCTCCTTGAGGATTATATAAAACAACTAAAACTACAACTTCTGGATTTTGAGAAGGTGCTATACCCACAAAAGAGGCTACATAACCTTCTTCTGGTTTATCTGGATTTGGTTCAGAGGTACCAGTTTTACCAGCAATTGTATATCCTGCTACTGAACCATAAGTTCCTCCACCATCAGAAACAACAGACTCTAACATATTAATTAATTCATCACAAGTTTCTTTAGAAATTACTTGCCTAACTTGTTTTGGTTCAATGGTAGTTATATTTCCTGTGTTAGGATCTTTAATTTGAGTGACTAATCTTGGTTGCATTAAAATACCATCATTAGCAATAGAAGAAATAGCAGTAATTAATTGAATAGGAGTAATAGTAAATCTTTGACCAAACGACATAGTAGCAAGTTCTATAGGCCCAACATCTTCCAAATCCCAATAATTACTAGAAACTTCGCCAATTGTTTGAATTCCAGTTTTACTAAATAAACCAAAAGAATCATAATATTTATATAAAATTTCTGCACCAATTCTTTGTCCTAATTGCATCATTCCAGGGTTACAAGAATTCATTAATACTTGTCTTAAGCTTTCTTTACCATGACCATTATTACTTTGACGCCAACAATGAATACGAGTACCAGCAACTATTTCATATCCAACACAATTAAAATCATTTGGAGTATCTGTTTCTACTACATTTTCTTCTAAACCAATAGCTGCATTAATTACTTTATAAGTAGAACCAGGCTCGTAACGGTGAGAAACAGCTTTATTTCCCCACATTTGATTAAGAGCATCACTTTGTTCTTCATCACTCATTGTATCCCAAGTAGCTTTTAAAGCATCATTTGGTTCAAAAGGTGTATTTAAATTATAATCAGGATAACTTGCCATAGCAAGAATATCTCCTGTAGAAGGTTTCATAATGATAACATTTCCACCATCTTTACAATCATTCTCTATGACAGCTTGCTTTAGATATTTTTCAGCTATTGATTGAATATTATAATCAATACTTAAAACTAAGTCATTTCCATCTTGAGCGGAAATGTAGGTAGAGTTTTTATCAGGAATTAAATCATAAGCAACATCTGTAGTAGAAACAATTTTTCCTGGAGTTCCAGCAAGTACATCATCCCAATAAGATTCAATTCCCCATAGTCCTTGGCTATCTGTTCCACAAAAACCAATTAAATTAGAGGCTAAATTATTATATGGATAATATCTTTTCGTATCAGCATCAATGTTAATACCAGAAGAAATATCAGACTCTTCCATCCATTTTTTTAAATTATCTATTTTATCTTTTTCTACTTTTTTAGCAATAACTTCTGTATTACTTGTACTATCTAATTGTGCTCTAACAGTAGCTAAATCTAAAGAAAATATATTAGCAAATGCTTCTGCAATTTTATCCTTTTTGCTTGCTGTTTCTGTTTCATTAATAGATCCATCCTCATTAGTTACTACAAATCTTGCTGGATTAACAGAAACAGTATCAACATTTGCGCTAATAGCAAGAGCTTTTCCTGTAGAATCATAAATCGTACCTCTTTGTGCAGCAATTAATTTATTAGTAGTTTGCTGTCTATTAGCTGCTTCCTTTAAAGTAGAGCCATCTACAAATTGTATAAAGATTAATCTAACAATTAAAATAATAGCAATAATTGCAAAAACTACTAAAGCCTTTGCTAAAGATTTAGTTTTTATCATGTTTTTCTCTTCAGCCAAATTAGTAAGCTTATTAGAAGAAAAACGTTTTTTCATAGGTTGTTTTTTTACTAAACTTTTCTTTTTTTTGTTCATTTTTCACCATCTTTATCTATAGAATATAGGAAAAAAATTCCTTACCATTTTTGCTATTATTTTACCTTATGTAACATAAAAAATCAATACAAAAAAGCAAAAGTTTACAAAAGAAAGTGAAAAAAATCTTACGGAAACATTGACTTTTTAACAATTTGCGTATATTATATATGTATTAAAAATATGCATTTTTATAAAGGAACTAAAAGTTCAAGGAGGAAAAAATATGGGAGAGGTTATTGTCATAACATCTGGTAAAGGTGGAGTCGGTAAAACAACAACAACTGCAAATCTAGGTTCTGCTTTAGCTCTAAAAGGAAAAAAAGTAGCTCTAGTAGATACTGATATTGGATTACGTAACTTAGATGTTGTTATGGGACTAGAAAATAGAATTGTATATGACATAGTAGATGTAGTAGAAGAAAAATGTAAATTAAGACAAGCCCTAATCAAGGATAAACGATTTAATGAACTTTTTCTACTTCCAGCAGCTCAAACAAGAGATAAAAGTGCAGTAAATGAAGAACAAATGAAAGAATTAACAGAAAAATTAAAAGAAGATTTTGATTATATATTAGTAGATTGTCCAGCAGGTATAGAGCAAGGTTTTAAAAATGCTGTTGCAGGTGCTGATAGAGCAATTGTAGTAACAACTGCTGAAATTTCAGCAATTCGTGATGCAGATAGAATTATTGGGCTATTAGAATCATCAAACATCAAGAATCCAGAATTAGTTATTAATAGGTTAAGACCAAATATGGTAAAAAAAGGTGAAATGATGGATGTAGAGGATATTGTAGAATTATTATCCATTGACCTAATTGGTGTTGTACCAGATGACGAATATATTATTACACAAACTAATAGAGGAGAACCAGTTGTATCTAATAGTAAGGCACCATCAGGTAAGGCATATATGGAAATAGCAAGACGTATTCTAGGAGAAAACTTAGAAGTAACTATTCCAGGTAGAGAAAAAGGAGTATTTGCTAAAATAAAAAGAATCTTTTCAAAAAAATAGACAAAATTAAAACGGAGGGAAAGTAGGATGTTTGAAAATGTAATGAAATTTTTCAAAAAATTCTCTAAAGAAAATAATGATAAATCTAAAGATTCAAAAGATACAGCAAAAGAAAGATTACATCTTGTGCTCATGCAAGATAGAGCAAATGTATCTGCTGACTTTTTAGAATTGATGAAGCAAGAAATTATAGAAGTAATCAAAAAATACATAGATATAGATGAAAATCAAATTGATGTTAGACTAACGAATAAAGTTAACAGTGATGGAACTAATGGAGCTCCAGCATTATATGCAAACATCCCTATTATGAGTATTAAAGATGAAACAAGAAAAATAACAGTTCAAAAAGAAGAACAAAAACAAGATAATCCAGAGCAAGAAGAAGTATCAGATAAAAAGACTGAAGAATCTACTCCGCAAGATGAACAACAAGAAAATAAGAATCAAAAAGAAGAGCAAGAAGAAAAAGAAGAGCCAATAGAAGTAGCAGAAGATATAATTACAAAAGAAGAGCAAAAGCAAGCATAAGCTTTTATGATAAGAAGGTGAAAAATGAAAAAAAGAATATTAAAAAATATAGAATGGTCCATATTAATTTGTACCATTTTATTAATTGCTATAGGTTTGGTTGCTTTGTTTTCTGCAACACAATCTACTAATTATGAAGAATTACAAAAACAAATTATGTGGTTAATCATTAGTATTCCTATAGTAATCGTAGTCATCTGTATTGATTATGAAACTATCGCAAAAGTTGCACCTATTTTTTATGGCTTGATTTTAATATTGTTAGTGGGAGTCTTATTTACTGAACCAATAAACGGAGCAACTAGTTGGTTTAATATAGGAGCTTTTTCAATACAACCATCAGAATTTGCAAAAATTTTTGTTATCATTATGTTTGCGTTTGTCATAACAAAGATTCAACAAAGAGGTAGAGATGAAATTAGTAGACCTACTAGACTACTTTTATCTTTATTGGTCATAGTAGTGCCTGTACTTCTTATTATAAAACAACCAGACTATGGAACGGCACTTGCTTTTATAGTGGCAACAGCACTAATGTTGTATGTAGCAGGAATCAAAAAAAGATATATTATTACCTGTATCCTATTAATTGCTATTGCTTTACCAATATTATATTTCTTTATTTTGCCACCACATGCTAAAACTAGAATTGATGTATTTTTAAATCCAAATTTAGATCCTAGAGGAGATGGATATAATGTTATTCAATCTAAATTGGCAATTGGGGCAGGAGAGCTATTTGGAATGGGGTTATTAAAAGGAAATCAAACACAACTTGGTTTTTTATACCCTAAAACAACTGATTTTATATTTTCTGTTATAGGAGAAGAATTAGGATTTGTAGCAACAGCAGGAATTGTAATTGTATATGTTATTTTAATTACAAAGGCTATATATGTAGCAAAAACAGCAAAAGATGATTTAGGCTCTTATATTGCCATGGGAATAGCAGGTATATTTTTGTTTCATATGGTAGAAAATATAGGAATGACGATTGGTTTATTACCAATTACAGGTGTTCCTCTTCCTTTTGTTAGCTATGGGGGAAGTTCTTTACTTACCAACTTAATATTAATTGCATTACTACTAAATATTAGTGGTCGCAGACAAAAAGCGATATTTATTAATTAAATGGGGGAGAATGTGCAACTTTTAAAACAATTAAAAATAGGAAACGTTACTTTAGAAAATAATGTTATGCTAGCACCAATGGCGGGAATTACAGATAAAGCATTTCGAACTATTGTTAAACAATATGGTGTTGGTTTGGTATATACAGAAATGATAAGTAGTAAGGCGCTTTTTTATCATGATGAAAAAACCAAACTTTTATGTAATATAGATGGAGAAGCAAGACCAATTGCTCTGCAACTATTTGGAAGTGATTTAGAAGCAATTCGTTATGCGGTAAACTATGCTTCAGAAATAGCAGACATCATAGATATTAATATGGGATGTCCTGCACCAAAAATTGTGAAAAATGGTGATGGAAGTAAATTGTTATTAAATTTGCAATTAGTAGGAAAAATTGTAGAAACAGCAGTTCAAGTATCTACAAGACCAGTTACTGTTAAAATTCGTAAAGGTTGGGATGAAAAACACATAGTAGCTGTGGAAACTGCAAAAATTATAGAGCAAGCAGGTGCTTCAGCAATTACCGTCCATGGTAGAACACGAAATGAATTTTATACAGGTCATGCTGATTGGGATATTATAAAACAAGTAAAGCAGGCAGTTAAAATACCAGTGATAGGAAATGGAGATATAAAAACAAAAGAGGATGCAAAAAAAATGTTAGAAGAAACCAAAGTAGATGGCATTATGATAGGAAGAGCAAGTTTGGGAAATCCATGGTTATTTGAAGAAATCATTGAGTATTTAAAAGGAAAAGAGCCAAGAAATATTTCAAATGAAGAAAAACTACAAACAATTTTAAGACATATAGATTTAGAAGTAGAAGAAAAAGGAGAAATTATAGGAATTCGAGAATTAAGAAAGCATATATGTGCCTATATAAAAAATAAAAAAGATGCAGCTAAAATGAGGGATATGGTTAACCAAATAGATACAAAACAAGAACTAAAAGATGAGCTATTACATTTTTTTCATGAATAAAATAGGAATATAAGAATAGATTACAATAAAAGTAATCTATTTTTTTAGGAGGAAAACATGAAAAAAAAGACCATAATAGCTATGATAGTAGGCATAGGAATAATAGCGATAATAGTTTTTTTATTTTTTTGTTATAATTCTTCAGAAACGGGAAATACTACTATTAATAAAACAGAGGAAGAAATGATACAAGATGTATTAAATATTAGTTTTTATCGAGCACAACTAAAAATTAAAATTGCAAGCAATAAAAATGAAAACCAATATATAGTGAAACAAGAAGTAACGAAAAATATGGTAAGACAAGAAATTCTACAACCAGAAAATATAGCCGGTGTTGTTACAACATACGAAGAGGGAAAATTAACTTTATATAATTCTCAATTAGAATTAAGTCAAGTTTATGAAGATTATGCGTATATGACAAATAATGCTTTATGGCTGAATTCTTTTGTAGAAGAATTTAAGAATAATACTGAAAAAACCAAAATTTCTTATGAAAATAACAACATAATATTAGAAGTAAAAAATGAAAGAAGATATGATTATCGAAAGAAATTATACATAAATAAAGAAAATGGAAAACCGTTACAATTAATAGTACAAGATATTAACCAAAAGCAAACCATTTGCATAGAATATACTGAATTAGAAATTCTATAGATAGAAACTAATAAAATATATCAAAAGAGCAACCTTTCAATACACAAATAGTAGGAGTGATTCACAAATGGTAATAAAAAGAGGAGATATGTTCTATGCAGACTTAAGCCCAGTAGTTGGTTCAGAACAAGGAGGGATTAGACCAGTTATTATTATTCAAAATGATATTGGAAATAAACATAGTCCAACAGTAATAGCTGCAGCTATTACTTCACAGACGGGAAAAAATAAATTACCAACACATATAGAGATTACATCAAATGGGAATGGATTAAAAGAAGATTCTATTGTATTGACTGAGCAAATTAGAACAATTGATAAAAGTAGATTAAAAGAAAAAATAGGACATATAGATGACAATCAAATCATGAATCAAATTAACAATGCATTAGGTGTGAGCTTTGGACTAGAAGATTAATGTAATATAAAAATAGCAAGGAAACTCTTGCTATTTTTTTTGATTTATAGTACAATTACCATGTGCTAAAGAGAACAAATATAAAAGGAAAACCAAAAGGAGCAAAAAACATGAAACAATATACTAAAATATTAGTAGGAATAATGGTTATTGTTCTAGCATTATGTGTACATACTACTTGTTTAGCAAAAACAGTAACTGTAGATACAGAGACTTTAAAATTAAGAGCAGAACCATCTACAGAATCAGCAGTTATTCGATTATTATCTATAGGAGATGAATTAACTTACTTAGAAGAAACAGAAGGATGGGTAAAAATAGAATTTGAAGGATCTACAGGGTATGTTAGTAAAGACTATGTAAAAATAGAAGGAGAAGAAGAAACTCCATCACAAGAGCAAACTCCTACACAAACACCTGAAACTACAACTGAACAACCAACGACAGAAACACAAGAGGAGCAAGGTAGTACCAACAATAGTTATCAAATAAAAAATGAATGTAGTATGTATATTTTACCATTAATTAATGCAAGTCAAATTTATACTTTTACACCAGGTACAGAATGTACAGTAATTACAGAACAAAATGGATGGGTATATGTACAAACATCGCAAATAGATGGATGGTTACGTAAAGATAATATAGAAGAAAAAAAAGAGACGCAAACAATAACTCCACCACAAGAGCAAACTCCTACACAAACTCCAGAAACTCCACAAGAACAGCCAACAACAACATTTGAAGAAAAAACGATGTATGTATCAGAAGATTCTATTTTTGTAAGAGGTGGTCCAGGAACAAATTATGAAGTAGTAGAATATTTAGCTATAAATGATGCAGTTACAGTTAAAGGAGAAGAGGGAGATTGGTATAAAGTTACGGTAAGTGGACAAGATGGCTATATTGCTAAATGGTTATTAACAGAAACTGTTCCAGAATTAACATCAAGAGGTGGAGAAGTACAAAGAGCGCCAGAAGAAGAAACACAAACGAGTAGTGCAGTAGAAAGCACACCAGTAGTTACATCTTCAGTGGGTGAACAGGTTGTAGAATATGCAAAACAATTTTTAGGACGCCCTTACGTATATGGTGGGTCAGGACCAAATAATTTTGATTGCTCAGGATTTACTATGTATGTATATAAAAATTTCGGTGTATCTCTTACACACTCTGCAACAGCACAATCTTTAAAAGGAACTTATGTAGCAAAAGAAGAATTACAACTAGGTGATCTTGTATTTTTTAAAGATTATGAAACTATGGATGGAATAGGGCATTGTGGAATATATATAGGAGATGGAAATTTCATTCATGCCTCTTCAGGCACAGGATATTGCGTAAAAATTTCTACTCTTTTAACAGGAAGCTACAATACCAGATATGAAACAGCAAGACGTATTATATAATGAGGATTTTTAAATGGGGTATTTTACAAAGAAAGGTAAAATATGACATTATTTTATATAACAATTTCCTATATCATAGGAATTCTTTGGGGACTATATGTAAAAACAACTATAGTTCCTTTTCTATTGATTCTTTTTATCAGTTATTATTTTCTTCCTAAAAATGTAAAACGATATATTCATATTATTTTTTCAAAAAAAGTATTTTTTTTATGTATTATAATATTACTATTCTCTAATTTTCAAATAGCATATAAACAAAAACAATATCATCTTACAATACAAGCAATGAAACAAGTAGAAGAGGTAGAAATTTTAGCAAAAGTAGTAAGCAGTCCAACAGAAAAAACATATCAATATACATATGAAATAGAGATTCAACAAATATCAATAGAAAGCCAACTAATGCAAAATAAAAAGATTTTATTACAAGTAAAAAAACAAGAAAGAATATTAACATATGGAGAAATCATTTATGTAAAAGGAAACTGGAAAATCGCCAATGTACAGAGAAATTTTGGAGGTTTTGATTATCAGCAATATTTGCAAACACAAGGTATTTATGGAATAGTAAAGGCAGAAGAAGTACAAGTCATTTCAAAAGAGAGAAACATGCTATTTTATATTCAACAAATAGCAATGCTGATAAAGGAAAAACTATATCTTCTTTTTCCAAAAAAAGAAGCAGCTACTCTTGCAGGAATTCTTATTGGAGATACAAGCAATTTAAGTAAAGAAACAGAAGAAAAATTTAGAGATAGTAGTTTATCACATATGTTAGCTGTATCACGGAAGTCATGCAGTTTATGTAATGCTAGGCATAACCTTTTTATTACAAAAAATGAAATGCCAAAAAAGTATTATGCCATATGGATTAATAATAGCTCTGGCATTTTTTGCACTTTTAACAGGAGCAACAGCATCTGTATTACGTGCTTGTTTTATGGCAATGTATGGGCAAATAGCCATAATTCTTCATAGAAAACCAGATTTCTTAACTAATGCTAGTTTTACGATGTTACTATTATTATGTATGAATCCTTTTTATATATTAGATATAGGGCTACAATTATCTTTTGCAGGAACTTTTGGAATTGTTATAGGAACAAAATGCTTTGTATTATCAAAAAGAAAGCATAAGTTAATCAATATTATACAACAAATGCTATGGATAACTTTTTGGGCCAATATATGTATATTTCCTATCATAGCCTATTATTTTCATACGATTTCTTTCACTTTTTTTATATCCAATTTACTAGCAGCACCTATTATAGAAATTTTAACTTTATTAGGTTTTGCTATTGTAATGATATCTTTTATTTTAGAACCTATAGCAGAAATAGCAAGTATAGCAGAAAGTTTTTTATTAAAAATTTTTTTGCAGATTGCGGAAGTTGTGGCAAATTTACCTCTTTCAAAAGTTTGGGTAATTAAACCCACAATAATTTGTATTGGTATATATTATATTATAGTAGGTTTATGGGCTTTTAGTAATTGTATGATTTTCATAAAACAGAAATATCAATGGCAAAGAAAAATACAACAAAAGAGTAGGAAAATAATTATTTTTTTATGTATTTGTTTAATTATATCCGTTATTCCTATACCTATACATGGACTAACACTATATTTTATTGATGTGGGACAAGGTGATTGTAGTGTAATAAGAACGCCAGAAGGAAAAAATATTTTAATAGATGGAGGAGGAAATGAAAATAAAGAAAATTTTAATGTTGGAGAGCAAACATTACTTCCTTATCTATTAAATAGAGGAATTTTACATATAGATTATATGATAATTTCTCATTTTGATACAGATCATGTACGGAGGCTGTTTTACCATTTTAGAAGAATTGTCTGTAGGAGAGGTATGGATAGGAAAACAAGAAATGAATTCACCAAATTATCAACAATTTCTGAAAATTGTACAAAATAAAAAGATACAAGTAAGAACATTACAAGCAGGAGAAAAGCTACAAATAGGACAAGTGCAAATACGAGTATTATGGCCAGAAAAGAAGCAAATAACAGAAAATCAATTAAACAATAACTCTTTAGTATTACAAGTACAGTATCAACAAATTTCAATACTTTTTACTGGAGATATTGAAGCAATTGCAGAAGAAAAAATAGTAGAAGCTTATGGAAAAAGCTTGCAATCCACTATATTAAAAGTTGCTCATCATGGATCTAAAAGTTCTACTATAGAGAAATTTTTACAATGTGTGAATCCCAAAATAGCTTTAATAGGGGTAGGGGAAAATAATACTTTTGGTCATCCAAACGAAATGATATTACAAAGATTAAAAGATAGAGGATGTAAGATTTATAGAACAGATAAAAATGGAGAAATTGTTATTACCATACATAAGCAAATGGAAATAAAAGAAAAAATTCCATGTATAAATTAGTAAAAAATTACCATACTAACTATAAAAGAAGGGAGTGGTAGGTATGAAAAAATGGGTAATAGCAATTCTTACAGTAGTTTTGGTAATTATTCTAGGAGTTGCAATAGGTTTTTTTATAGGTAATCAAGAAGTAGAAGAATCTCCTGAAAGTTTAGATGATAAAGTATTAGCACAGCAAAATCAACATGAATTAGAAGTGGTTAATGAATTATCTATTGCTACTTCTGGTCAAGATGAAAAAACAACACCTAGTACAAAATGGTTATTAAAAACTACTTACAATGATTGTGGACATACTATAGAAGAAAAGCAAGATATACCAACAATGTATGTAAATTTGACTAAAGAAGAATTAAAAGAAAAATTGGAAAAAGAATGGGATATAGAAGAATTTTCAAAAGACCAAGTAGTACTTTCTAGATATCAACATGGAATATGTAAAGAGCATTATGTTTTAAGGGAGAAAGATGGATATATTGCTATATATACATTAAATCAATATGATCAAGAAGAATTTTTAGAAATGACAGAAATATCTGTACAATATTTACCAGAACTAGATGTAGAAAATTTAAAAAAAGGTATTCAGGTTACAGGTAAAAAGGAACTAAATGAGACCATTGAGGATTATGAATGAAAAAAGACCACTTTTTTAAGTGGTCTTAGAGTAGTTTTATGTTTTTAAATATTAGAAATGGTATAACCTGATAAATCTGGTCTATTAAGATCATCATCTGTTAAAGAATTAATTTGCCAATTTTTAAAATTAATAATACTATCATATTTTACGCCATCAATAATAGAACTGCTTTCACTTCTTATTAACAAACCACTTTCTTTAGCATAATATTGTGTAGTTTCATCAACTTGTAATTTATAACAATCTACTTCATTCATTTTTACAGAATCAATTCCAGCAGAAAAAGTCAAATTCCATTGAGCATCATCATCAGAAGCAATTAACGGAATAGAAGTAATAATAAAGCTATTAGTGTCTTCAACAGTAGAAACAGTAGCAAATTTAGCATCTAAAGAGATAGAGATTAATTCCTTTGTTTGACTGTTATACCACATTTCATAATTTGCCTCATCTGAATGAATAGTTAATAATTGTTTTCCATCTTTTATTTTGTAATCAACATTTTGCGTACTTTCTCCCGCGGTATCTTCAGTAGTAAAAGAATAATTGGTACAATTTTTTAAACTTGCTTGCTTAGATAAAATATCCCCAATAATAAAATAATTTCTACCATAGTAAATACCTACTGCTAATATAACTACTAAGATAATTGCGAAAACAATTAAAATGATGTTTCGTACTTTATGAGACTTTTTCGTTTCGTCCATAAATCAATCCTCCTTTATATAATAATAAAGAAAAATAAGGTTAAAACTGTTATGTTAAATACTCTTTTTTTCTTTTTCCTTTTTTAAATAACCTTGTCTAAAGAATGCTTGAAAGTACATAACAAGAGAGAAAATAGTAGCAAGTATAGCAATATAATAAATATAAAGGTCAAAGTGTGTATCAAAACCAAAGTAGTGAATAGCAAGGGAACAACCAATTGCTATATAGAATAATACCGTAGCAAGTTTTCCATACCAACGGCTAGAAACTACTAAATCTTTACCATAAAGGAAGGAAGCTCCTGCTATCATACAAACTTCTTTAATAAATACAATAACAATCATCCAGATAGGAATAATGTCTCTAATGGTCAATGACACAAGTATAGCAATTTGTGTTACTTTATCAGCTAAAGGATCCATTAATTTACCAAAGTCTGTAATCAAGTTATACTTTCTAGCAATTGTACCATCTAATACATCTGTAAGGCCTGAAGCAATTAAAATAATAACTGCTGCTAAATATTTTTCTTGCATAATTAAAGTAAAAATAATAGGTACTAATATAAACCTAACAATGGTTAATAAATTTGGTATATGTTTTAACATGTTTTGTTCCCCCTAAAGTGATTATTTTTTTACGGTAAATTGTAATTTATCTTGTTGTAGTTCACAACAAACAGTATCTCCATTTTTTAAAGTAGACATTAAAATCATATCGGAAAGTTCATCTTCTATATATCTTTGTATTGCTCTTCTTAGTGGTCTTGCACCATATTTTAAGTTAGTTCCTTTAGTAAGTAAATATTTTTTAGCGTCTTCTGAAATAACCAATTCTATATGTTTATTAGCTAGTGCTTTTTTAGTATCTTCTAACATTAAATCAACAATTTGTAATAATTGATTATCAGTTAAAGGTTTGAAAACAACAATTTCATCAACACGATTTAAAAATTCAGGTCTAAAAGTTTCTTTTAGAGCATCTAAAATTTTACTAGATTGTAAAGTTACTGTATTTCCAAAACCAATAGAATTTGTATTCTGATTAGAACCTGCATTAGAAGTCATAATGATAATGGTATTTTCAAAGCTTACGGTATTTCCTTGAGAATCTGTTAATCTGCCATCATCTAATACTTGCAAAAGTATATTAAATACATCTGGGTGAGCTTTTTCAATTTCATCTAATAATACAATAGAATATGGTTTACGCTTCACTTTTTCGGTTAATTGACCAGCATCATCGTAACCAACATATCCAGGAGGTGAACCAATTAACTTAGAAGTAGAATGACTTTCCATATATTCAGACATATCTATACGAATAATAGCATCTTGGTCACCAAACATTTCATATGCTAAACTCTTAGCAAGTTCAGTTTTTCCTACACCAGTTGGACCTACAAATATAAAAGATGGTGGACGTATTGTACTTTTTAGCCCAGCGCGATTTCTTCTAATTGCTCTGGCAACTGCTTCCACTGCTTCATCTTGTCCAATAACTCTTTTATGAAGATTTTTTTCTAAATTTAATAGTTTAATTGTTTCTTCTTCTGTAATCTTCTTTACAGGAATTTTAGTCCAACTTTCAATTACCCCTGCGATATCTTCTGTAGTCAATTCTACAGGTTTCATTTTAGCAGTAAGAGAAGAAAGTTTTTCAATTAAGCTACACTCTTTTGATTTTAATTCTGCCATCTTTTGATAATTCTCATTAGAAGTAGTTTCTTCCGTTTGTGTTTCTTCTTCTAAATCGGCAAGTTCATCTTTTACAGTAGAAAGCTCTTTTTTGGCAACTTCTAATTCATATAATTCCTTATTATTTAGATTAATACGAGAACAAGCTTCATCAAGAATATCAATTGCTTTATCTGGTAAAAACCTATCATGAATATATTTTTCTGACATAATAACAGTTTGTCTAATAATATCTGTAGAAATTTTTACCTTATGATAATCCTCATAATATTTTTTTACACCCTCTAAAATTTCAATAGTATCTGCAATAGAAGGTTCTTCTACAATTACTGGTTGGAATCTTCTTTCTAAGGCACTATCTTTTTCAATATATTTACGATATTCTTTTAAAGTAGTAGTACCAATTAATTGAATTTCACCATTAGAAAGAGAAGGTTTTAAAATATTGGCAGCATTCATAGAATGTTCTCCATCGCCAGCACCAATAATATTATGAATTTCGTCAATAACTAAAATGATATTTCCTGCATCTCTACATTCATCTATAATAGACTTCATTCTAGCTTCAAATTGACCTCTAAATTGTGTACCAGCAATAACGGCAGTCATATCCAATAAATATACTTCTTTGTCTAATAATTTAGCAGGTACATTGCTGTTAGCAATTCTAATAGCTAGTCCTTGTGCAATAGCTGTTTTACCAACACCAGGTTCACCAATTAAACAAGGATTATTTTTAGAACGGCGATTAAGTATTTGAATAATTCTTTCAATTTCCTTTTCTCTACCAATAACGATATCTAATTGATTGTTTTTAGCTTTAGCAGTTAAGTTAGTACCATAAGTTTCTAAAGCTTTTCTTTTCTTCTCTTTTTTATTTTTTTCTTTTTTTGATTTTTTTTCTTCTTTAGAAGAAGCTTTTTTATCCGAATTTTCCTCAGAATTTTTATTACCAAACATATTAGAAAATATTGCACCAATAGGAATTGCTGTTCCATGGAACATATTTTTCATTTCTTCTGAATCCATTTGGTTCATTTCTTCTAGTTCTTCTTTGCTTATATCATCTAATTCATCTATATCTAAATTATTGGTTACATTATTTAACATATTTTGTATTTGATTAGTCATATTTTGAATATCATTTTCAGATAAATTAACAGTAGCAATACCGCCTTGTAAAGGATTAATTCCTTTTTCTTTTGCACAACTTTCACAAATTCCTTCTGTAGCGGTAGAACCATCAGGTAATTTTTTATTAATAAAAATTGTAGCTTCGTTTTTCTTACAAATTGAACATAACATTATATTTTTATTGCTCCTTTTTTATAAAATTACTGCATGTATATCATACATGAAAAAAGAAAAATAGTCAATGGGAAAGGGAAAATATAAACTTACAGTTTAGTCATATTTATATAATTGAGAATAGAAATGTATATTGTCAATATTAGGAAAATATGATACAATTTATGTGTTACTAATAACTGTGTTTCTATTTAAAGGAGGCATAATTATGTCAGAAAGGTTCATTCGTTCAGAGACTTGGATGCGGCATAGAATAAACGTTGAAGTCTATTTACCCGTTCCAGGAATTATGGACAAAGAAGAAGCTCCAGCAATGGGAAATAGCCCACTAGAGCGGGATGAAAACATCATGAAATTTGCAGAAGAAATGTGGTTCCCACAGTATTTTAGGGCGGTAAAAGGAATAATAGAAACTTATGAAAAAAGCGAAGCTCCTATCAGATTTATCAAGGGGCAACCGATTAGTTTAATTCCTTTGCCTATGGGGGAATACGCAAGACTAGGACATGATGGAAGTATCATAATAGATAACGATACAGCTTGTGGTATGAAGAAAATTGGCCCAGGAGCTCAGGTTTTTGGGGTAATGGTTGCTCAAAAAATGTTAGCTTATAAAGGAGCAAAACAATTTTCTGAAATCACGAGGCAGATAGTGCCCGACATTGACGAATATTTATTAAAATTTTTATTTGCAGAGCTTTTCGGAGAAATTGTTTGCGGTCAAAACGCACCCAGTCTATATTGGATGGATGAAGATTGCAAGAACCATCTCAAGCGAGAAGTTTTAAAAATCGCTTGGCAGTAAAGTTGAAAAAGTTTGATGGAGGGATTATTCTTCCATCAAACTTTTATGGTGGGAATATAGAAAAAATAAATAAAGATAAGAAAGTTAGATAAAATAAAAAATTTGATTATAAAACTTTCTTGCAATCTAACTAACCACATGATATAATTTTTTTGAGAGAAAAGGAGACAAATTATGAAAAAAAATTATATTTTATATATAGTAATTAGTATTATATGTGTTGTAGCTATTGGTATTGCAGTATATTATCAAATTTTTGTTGCCAGTCAAGAACAAGAATATTTACCAGAAAATCTTACGAATATAACAGATAATACCAATCCTAGTGATGAACCTGAAATGGATCAGGTGAAAGCAGAGTTTAATGAATTATTTAAGAATAATATTAACTTCCAAAAAAATACAGTAACAGGGGTACAAAAATTAGATGAAACCAAGGAAATAGTATATACAGCATATGCAATAGATCAAGAACAAGATGGAAAATACGATGTAAATATTAATATACCAGTAGTTAATATACAAGGAGAAGCTGCTACAGAATATAACCAAATTACACAAACAGTTTTTGCAGACAAAGCTGCAGATGTGCTAAACAATTCAACAGAATTTACAGTTTATAATGTAGACTATAGTGCATATATTAATGGAAATATTTTATCAATAGCAATTAAATCTACTTTAAAAGAAGAACGAAGTGCCCAAAGAATTATAGTGCAAACATATAATTATGATTTACAAACAGGAGATTCAATAACTCTAAATGATGTATTAAGCTTATACGGAAAAGATCCGGCACAAGTGAATGAAAAAATTGCAAGAGAAGTGGGAAAAGCAGCAGAACAAGCAGAAGCTTTAGGACAGGCAGTGAGCCAAACAGGACAAACTATATATAAGAGGGATTTAAACAGTGCTATTTATATTACAGATAATGTAAGTAACTTTTTTGTAGGAAGAGATGGAGCAATTTATGTAATATATGCATATGGAAATGCAAATGCAACATCAGAATTAGATATTATAAAAGTAGACTAGAGAAGAATTCCTTCTCTAGTTTTAATTAGAAGAGGAAGAATAATGGGAAAAAACATATTAATCACAGAAAAACCATCAGTTGCTATGGAATTTGCAAAAGTGTTAGGTGCCAATGGAAAAAGAAATAATGGATACATTGAATCAGAAAAATGGGTAATTACTTGGTGTGTTGGACATCTAGTGACTATGAGTTATCCAGAAAAATATGATGAGAAATTTAAATTTTGGAGATTAGATACTTTGCCATTTATTCCAAAAGAATGGAAATATGAAGTAATTGAAAATGTGCAAAAGCAATTCCATATTATAGAAGGATTATTAAAAAGAGAAGATATAGAAACTGTATATGTTAGTACTGACTCAGGAAGAGAAGGAGAATATATCTATAGGTTAGTAGACCAAATGATAGGAGTTCAAGGAAAAAATAAAAAGCGAGTATGGATTGATTCGCAAACAGAAGAAGAAATTAGAAGAGGAATTGCAGAGGCAAAAGATTTATCTGAATATGATAGTTTATCAGATAGTGCCTATCTACGTGCAAAAGAGGATTATTTAATAGGAATTAACTTTTCTAGATTATTAACCATCATTTATGGAAGAAGAGCTGCTAGCCAAATACATGAGGAGAAAATATCTATTTCAGTAGGTAGAGTTATGACTTGTGTTTTAGGAATGGTAGTACAAAGAGAAAGGGAAATTCGTAATTTTGTAAAAACACCATTTTATAAAGTTATAGGTAATTTTGGTCAAGATACAAATGTATTAAAGGCAGAATGGAAAGTAACGAAAGAATCTAAAATGTGGGAAAGTCCGCACTTATATAACGATACTGGATTTAAAAAAATAGAAGAAGCAAAAAAATTTATATATTCTCTAAAAGATAAAAAAGCAATTGTAAAAGAGATAAAAAAAACAAAGCAAAAAGAAAATGCCCCACTGTTATTTAATTTAGCAGAAATACAAAATGAATGTACAAAACGCTTTAAAATTAAACCAGATGAAACTCTAGAAATTATTCAAAACTTATATGAAAATAAATTAGTAACCTATCCCAGAACTGATGCCAGAGTATTATCAACAGCAGTAGCAAAAGTAATTTCAAAGAATTTGAATGGAATTGCAAAAGGTTATGCAGATGAAGAAATACAAAAATATATTCAAAAAATGGCAGAAGAAAAATATAAAACGAATCTAATAGGCACAAAATATGTAAATGATAGTAAAATTACAGATCATTATGCTATTATTCCAACAGGACAGGGATATGAAAATTTAAATAAGTTACCAGACCTTCAAAAGCAGGTATATAAAGTAATAGTAAAAAGATTTTTAGCTATTTTTTATCCACCTGCAGAATATGAAAAGGTATCTGTTACTATACTTGTAGAAAACGAGGAATTTTCAACAAGCGGAAGAATATGTAAAAACGAGGGATATTTATATGTCTTATCCACAACAAAGGCACAAAATGTGGATAAAACAGAAGAAAATACAGAAAAAGAAAACAATGTAAGTATATTGAAAGAATTAAAAAAGAATGAGGAAATTCCGGTACAAAATTACGAAACAAAAGATGCAGAAACTTCTCCTCCTAATAGGTATAACTCAGGTTCTATAATACTTGCTATGGAGAATGCAGGAAAATTAATAGAAGAAGAGGAATTAAGAGAGCAAATTAAAGGAGCAGGAATAGGAACAAGTGCAACAAGAGCAGAAATTATTAAAAAATTAGAAAAAATTCAATATATTACGATTAATACAAAAACACAAATTATTACTCCAACGCAAAAAGGAGAAGTAATATATGACATCATTAAGAATTCTATGCCAGATATGTTGAACCCAAAATTAACAGCAAGCTGGGAAAAAGGATTAGATATGGTGGCAAAAAAAGAAATTCCTTCAGAAGAGTTTATGAAAAAATTAGAAGCATACATACAAACAAAGTTTGATAGACTAATTATAAAAAGATAATAAAAGCTTATAGGGTTAAAAAAGAACTTGAATTTTCAAGTTCTTTTTGTGTAAAATTTAAAATTCACATTTTATGTTAAGAAAACATAAAATATAGCAAAATAAAATCTTAACTAAGAAAGGAATGAAAAAAATGTATAGTTACATAATAGAGGGAAACCATTCTTTACAAGGAAGTGTGGAAATATCTGGTTCAAAAAATGCATCATTACCTATTATAGCAGCTACAATTTTGAATAAAAACACAAGTAAGTTATATAATATTCCAGAGATTCGAGATACAAAAATTACATTGGAGATTATGAAATTATTAGGGGCAAAAGTAAAAAAGGTAAATGGAAAAGTACAAATTAATACAAAAGATATAAACAAAACACAAATTCCAGAAGAACTTATGGGAAAAATGAGATCTACCGTAATTTTAGCAGGAGCAATTTTAGGTAGATTTAAAGAAGTAACATTTTCTTATCCAGGAGGATGTGATATAGGAGCAAGACCAATAGACTTACATTTGAAAGCTTTTGAAAAATTAGGAATAAATATTGAAGAAAACTATGGATTTATTAGGTGTAAGTGTGATAAAATAAAGGGGACGGATATTGACCTAGACTTTCCAAGTGTAGGAGCAACAGAAAATATCATTTTGGCTTCAGTTTTGGCAGAAGGCGTGACAACAATAAGTAATGCTGCTATGGAGCCAGAAATAGAAGATTTAGCAAAATTTTTAAATAAAATGGGAGCAAAAATAGAAGGGGCAGGAACAAACTTTATTACAATAACAGGTGTACAAAAATTAAAAGAAGTTAGTTATAAAGTAATGCCAGACAGAATAGAAGCAGGAACATTCTTATGTATAGGTGCAGCAACTGCAGGAGACATTCAAATAACGAACGTTAATCCAGAACATTTAGTACCAGCTATACATAAACTTCAAGAAATGGGATGTATGATTGAAGAAAAAAAGAATGCAGTTCGATTGATAGCACCTAAAAGATTAAAAGCTGTTGATATAAAAACAATGCCATATCCAGGTTTCCCAACAGATTTACAATCTGTATTTGGAGCAACATTATCTATAGCAAAGGGAACTTCTGTTATTGTAGAAAATATTTTTGAGAATCGATATAAATATACCTCTGAACTCAAGAAAATGGGAGCAAAAATCCAAATTGAAGGGAAAATAGCAGTTATTAAAGGCATAAGAAAACTACATAGTGCTAAAGTAGAAGCATCAGACTTAAGAGGCGGAGCTGCACTAGTTATTGCGGCATTAACGGCAAAAGGCAAAACCCAGATAGATAAAATAGAATATATTTTAAGAGGATATGAAAACTTTGAACAGAAATTAAGAAAAATAGGTGGAAAAATACAAAGAACTAATTAAAATATACAACAATACAAAAGGAGGACATAACTCTTGACTAGAAATAGAGAAAAGAAAAAAGATAAAAAATATGTAAGCCAAATTGTAGTAAAAAAAGGAAAGCATGAACAAGAAAACCAAGAAGGAGTATTTAACTTTGATGATGAAGTTATTTTAGGAGTTAATACTCCTCCCAAAACAAAAGATAACACTCCTACTCAATCTACAAAAAAGAATAAAAAGCACAAAAAGAAAAAGCAAAAAGAAGTAAAAGAAATAAATAAAAACATTCCTAAATCAGTACAGCAAGAAAGGCAAAAAGCCAAAAGAAAAAGAATGCGTATATTCAAAATCATAAAAATGATAATATTAATAGCTATATTTATTACCTTATTATGTGTTTTTTTACTTTCTCCAGTATTTGATGTGAAAAATATAGAAGTATCAGGAAATGAAAAATTAACAGTAGAGCAAATTATTAGTTTATCAGGAATTATAACCGGAGAAAATACATTTAAATTTAGTGCAAGAGGGGCAAAAGAAAAGATAAAAGAAAATGCATATGTAGAAAACGTAAAAGTAGAAAGAAAATTACCATCAGGAGTACAAATAGTTATTCAAGAAAGAACACCAGCATTTTTGATGGAATATGGAAGTAGTTACATATATTTAGACAGCCAAGGTTATATATTAGAAATTGCTACCGAAAAATTGGACTTGCCAATCATACAGGGTATTATAACACCAGAAGAAAAATTGGTTGCAGGAGAACGATTAGAAAAAGAAGATTTGGAAAAATTAAATGTTGTATTAGAAATTATCAAATCTGCAGAGGCTAATGGAATATTAGAACAATTAACTAAAATAGATATAGCAGATAAACAAGATTATAAAATGATTTTAAATTCTGGACAAGTAACAGCTCATTTGGGGGACTGTTCTACAATAGGAACAAGAATGCTATATGTAAAAGCCATTTTGGAAGATAATCTTGGAGTTGCAGGAGAAATTTTCGTTAATATGGATTTAAACACAGAAAATCCATTTTTTAGGAAAAAAGTTTAAAAAGTTAAGATAGGAAGTGAAAATATGAAAAAGTGGAAAATAGCTTGTATAATAGGTCTTACTTGTGTTTTATTAACAATTGCTATTTGTGTGCAATTAAATACTATGAAAGAGGCTAATTCAACAGTATCTTCAGATTATGCGGAAAATAGTTTGCGAGATGAAGTATTAAAAGCAAAACAAAAATATGATGAAACAGTCAATCAATTAGACGAGAAAGAAAAAGAATTAGCAAAAGTAAGGGAAGAGGCTACTAAAGATAATGAATCAGCTTCACAAAAAGAAGCTCAAATTAAAGAAAATAATAATTTAATAGGAATAACAGAATTAGAAGGAGAAGGAATAGAAATTCTAGTACAAGATGATCCAAATGTTAGTACAGAAACAATAGGAGCTCTAGATTCGATTGAAAATCACATTGTACACGATGGAGATTTAAGATGGATTGTCAATGTATTAAATAATGCTGGAGCAGAAGCAATAGAAATTAATGGACAAAGAATAGTCAACTCTACAGCAATTACTTGTGTAGGAAATGTAATAAAAATTAATGATGTAAAAGTAGCATCTCCATTTACTATTCAAGCTATTGGATATCAAGCAAGCCTAATGGGGATTGATATGCCAGGAGGATATATTGATTATATGAGAGACTGGGGAGTTGTGGTTAATATTAAAAAGGTAAATAAAGTAAAAATTGAGAAATATACAGGAGCATTACAGTCTAAATATATGCAGATTGCTAATTAGAAAGGAGTGTAAATTTTGAAAAAGGAAAAAAACATAATCATCATATCTATTATGCTAGTATGTATTATATTAACAGCAGTTATATTAGTGCAATTCAAGGCTGTAGAAGAAACAGATATTACAGGAATAAAAACTGCTCAAGAAAGTGAACTAAAAACTATGCTTTCTAGTTGGAAAACAAAATATGAAGAGGCTGCAGAAAAATTAGCAGAGACAGAACAAAAAATTCAGGAATATGAGGCTAAGATGTCATCTGATGAAGAGGCAGAAGAATTATTAGATGAGGAACTAATGCAAACTAACATATTAGCGGGAAAAACAGATGTATCTGGACAAGGGGTTATAGTAACTTTGTCAGATAATAATGAAAAAGAAATTGTATCAGATGATTTAATCAGATTAGTTAATGAATTACGCTTAGCAGGTGCGGAAGCTATTTCAATTAATGATAAAAGAGTTTTAAATACTACCGAAATTGTAGATGTAAATGGGAATATTTTAGTAAATACAGAAAGAGTAGCAACTCCCTATATTGTTAAAGCTATTGGAAATCAAACTTATTTATCTAGTGCGTTAAGTCTAAAGAATAGTGGTTTTATAGATACCTGTACTAATGAAGGAAAAACAGTAGAAATGAAGCAAGAAAACAATGTAAAAATACTTGCGTATAACGGAGAAAGACAAATGAAATATGCTAAGGAGGTTGAAGAAGAATGATTATAGTAATAGCAATCATAATAGGATGCGTTGTAGGAGCATTGATTGGACTAAATATTCCTACGATTCCATATACATATTCTAGTTATTTGGCAATAGCTATTATTGCTGCATTAGATTCTGTATTTGGAGCAATTACATCTATATTAAATGGAAAATTTGACTTGAAAATTTTCTTATCAGGTTTTTTTGTTAATGCAATTTTAGCTATAGCATTAACTTATTTAGGTCAAAAATTAAACGTGGATATATATCTTGCCGCAGTAGTGGTTTTTGTAGGAAGAATGTTCAATAATTTAGGAACCATTCGTAGATATTATGTAGAAAAATTATCAAACAAAAAGATATTTGAAAAAGCAGAGCAAATTATAAAAAAAGCTAAAAAAGAAGAAAAGCAATAGTTTTTATAAAAAACGTTTTACGAAATAGTTATTAGAATCTTACAAGTTAATAGTCTTATTAAACTTATATCATATTCTAGATATTATGTATATTTTAGATTTTTTAAGATTTATTGAAATGAATAAGGTAGATTTCTTTCATTTTGATAGGGTTTGGTAAATCTACATAGGTACAACAAAAATTCTTTAAATATACGCAATATCTAGATTTTTATATAAAAAACACTTGAAAAATCAATAGAAAAATGTTATATATTTACATTAACCGACAAAAAAAGACAATGTTACAAAAAGATTACAAAAAGATTACGAAATTATAACAAATCTATTGACTTTTTTTGTGAAATATAATATTCTTATACAAGTAATAAGAACGGTAAATTGGAGGAGTTAATCTTGGCAATAGGAGATATAATTGTAGGAATTGACATTGGCACTTCTAAAGTAAGTTTAGTAGTCGGAGAAGTGAATAATTTTAATCAAATAGAAGTTATATGTAATACAAGTTATAAATGCAATGGAATAAAAAAATGTAAAATTATTGACGAAGATGAAATTGCTCTTGCAATTTCAAAAGTAATACAAGAAGCAGAAGCAGAAACAGAATTAAAAATTAACTCTGCCTATGTAACTATACCGGGAAAATACATAACTATTGTACAAAACAGTATTACGAAAGAATGTAAAGATAAATATGCAGGAATTTCATCAAAAGATGTAACTTCAGCTATCATGCAGGTAAAAGATGTAGAAGTTCCTGAAGGAAAAACAATGATAGACATTATTACAGATAAATTTTTGTTAGAAGATGGAAGAGTTGTACAAGATCCTATAGGAAATTTAAGTGCCGGATTCACTTTGGTAGCACAAGTTATTTTAGCAGAGAGAGATTACGTAAGACAATTGACTAGCATCTTCAAAAAAGCAGGATTAGAGATAGATGGAATAGTTCCAACAAGTTTAGCAGAGAGAAATTTAATGCTAGATACAAATGAATTATCTGATAATGTTATGCTTTTAGATATAGGGGCAGGAAATACTGAAATTGGAGTTTTTGAAGGAAATGGATTAATTTTTGCAGATACTATTCCTTTAGGAGGAAACAGTATTACTTCAGATATTTCTTTAGTACTTAATATTTCAGAAGAGGAAGCAGAAAAATTAAAAAGACAATATGGTTTAGCAATGAAATCTTACATAGATAATGATAATGAAATTATACTAAATACTTATAAAGGCGAAGCAAAAACAACAGCAATAAAAAGTTCAGAATTAATTGAAATTATAGAAGCAAGAATAGAAGAGATATTTTCACTAGTTAATAAAGATGTTACTGCAGCAGGAGTTAAACAAAGAATTAATACAGTCATTTTAACCGGACAAGGGATTACTAACATTAGTAAAAGCGATGTGGCTGGAAAAGTAATATTAAATATTCCTGTAAAAATCTCAACAGGAAGATTAATTAGTACAGTGAGACCTGAATTTAGAACAGCATATTCTTTAGTACGTTATATTGCAGGAAGACCTTTTGCCAAAAGAGTATCAAGTAATATTGATACTAATTCACAAGAAAGTTTCTTTAAAACCATATTAGAAAGAATTAAAGAATTTTTTTATTCGTAATTCATAAGAAAAGAATAAAATAGCAAATAAAATAAGGAGGAAACAAAAATGTTAATGGATGGTACAGGAGTAGACGAAAACGCAGTTTTAGACGGGACTGCCACGATTAAAGTTATTGGTGTAGGAGGAGCAGGAAATAACGCAGTAAACAGAATGGTGGATTCAGGAATCAAGGGAGTAGACTTCATAGCAGTTAATACAGATAGACAAGCATTACTTTTATCAAAAGCTTCTACAAGAATTCAAATTGGTGAGAAAATTACAAGAGGATTAGGAGCAGGAGCTAACCCAGATATTGGAGCTCAAGCAGCAGAAGAAAGTAAAGCAGAAATTCAAGAAGCATTAC
>CALWZX010000002.1 GCA_944386125.1 uncultured Clostridia bacterium
ATATCACGAAAATTTAAGAAAATTCGTGATATAATCTTTGCAAAATAAGTTTAATCTCCAATAAAAATAATATCAAGGGTAAATGAACTCACTTTGTTCACTCTTGACATTATTTCTATTGGAGATTTTATATTAGTTAAGCAAATGTAAGGATAAATATATTTGGCAAAGAGTGACGAATTCGTTGATAAATAAAGGATTTTATGATACAATATGAATCAATGACTGATAAAGGAATTAAAAAATGAATAAAGAAGAAATAATAAGTGTAGTAAAAGAGTATGTTAAAAATGAATGTTTTAATGATTCGACAGGTCATGATTGGTGGCATATTCAAAGAGTCTATAACAATGCGATGTTAATTAATAAGAAAGAAAATGCAGATGAATTTATAATAACAATAATTGTTTTAATGCATGACTTATGTGATAGAACACCAATAAAGTATCAATTAACGATACCAAGTTACTATAATACAAAATTATTAAAAGATAAAAGTTATGACTTTTTCTATTTAAAAGATGAATTGTACAAAATAGGAATTATAGAAATGAAAACTCCTTATGGAAATAAAATCAGAGTATACAATTTAGAAAGAACAATTTGCGATATTATTAGAAACAAAACAAGAATAGAAATAGCGTTATTTACAGATACAATGAAAAGATATGCAGAAAGAAAATATAGAAAAATATAATTTAAAGGAAGTTAGCTGACTTTTATAGAAAGACAGATTAACATAAATTAAATATGCTTAGTCTGTCATATATAAGTATTGATATAAATAATAAGATTGGAGATAACTATAGTGTTAGATAAAATAAGTAAAAGTTGCAAATATGTTGCTGACAACTCAAAATCAGTTAAAATAAATGAAATAAATCTAGATAAATTTATAGAAAAAATTAAGAAAGTAGAAACTGAACATTGGTTAGCCTTTTCTCCATATAGTTTATTAGATTTACCAATAGAGACAATAATAAACTTTTTGTTAGTATATGAAGCGATAGATTTTTCATTTTGGGGAAATCCTAAGTGGACAATAAATACAGAGAATGGAAAAGAAGATGGAAGTATTGCACTGTTATATGCAATATTAAAGTATGTAAAAGAAAGAAATACTACTGATTTTTCTAATATAACTAAAGAAGAATTTAAAGAAATGTTAAAAGGAAATATAGAGATTCCATTATTTGAAGAAAGATATCATATTATAAGAGATGTTAGTAAAATAGTAAATGAAAATATGAATGGCAATTTTTACGAGTTTATAAAAGGCATTACCATAGATATGGAGTTATTTAATATAATAATAAAATACTTTCCTAATTTTAAGGATGAAAGAAAATACAGAGAAAAAACAATATATTTTTATAAATTAGCACAATTATTAACGTCAGATATTTTACATATAAGAGAACGAAAAGAAAATATAAAAGTGGATTATTCCCACTTAGTAGGATGTAGCGATTATAAAATTCCACAAGTAATGCGAGGCTTAGGAATATTAGAATACAATGACAAACTATCTAATATTATAGATAACAAAAAAGAAATAGAAGTAAATTCAGAATATGAAGTAGAAATAAGAGCTAATATGCTTGTAGCAATTGACTTAATAAAAAAGAAATTAGAAAATAAAGTATGTGCAATTGATATTAATGATTATATTTGGAGTCAAGGAAGAAATAAAACTATGGAGTTAAAGCCATATCATCTGACTAGAAATACTAACTATTAATGAAGTCTCAAATTATATAAGTAAAAATACAGAATTAAAAAATTATGAAGAAATCACCATCAGATATGAATAAAAATGATAAAATGGAATGCATTATCAAATACATACAAATCAATTTTAAATTTAAATAAATAGCAAGAGAAAAATATAAATCTATGATATAGTAAAAACATAATATAAATAAAATTTGAAAAAGGAGTAATTATAGATATGATTTTGGAAAATAATAGTATAAATTCAGAATTAATAAAATATATAGAAAATGAAATATTTCCGTTATATAATAGAAATGAAGAAGGACATGGAATAGAACATATAAAAACGGTAATAAAAAGAAGTCTAGAATTGGCAAAAAATTATGATGTTAATTTAGATATGGTTTATACAATAGCGGCCTATCATGATTTAGGGCATTGTATAGATAGAAAAATACATGAAATAATATCTGCAGAAATTTTTATAAAAGATGAGAAAATAAAAAAATGGTTTACAGATGAACAAAGAAACATAATAAAAGAAGCAATAGAAGATCATAGAGCTTCAAGTAATCATAAACCTAGAAGTATATATGGAATGATTATAAGTACGGCAGATAGAACAATTGTAGACATAGATAATGCTATAAAAAGAACATATTCATATGGAAAAAGAAATTATGTAGGTTTATCTGAGGAAGAACACATAGAAAGAGTTTATCAACATTTAACAGAAAAATATGGAGAAAATGGATATGCAAAAATATATTTAGAAGATAAAGAATTTGATGAAGCTATAAAAAAATTAAGACAAGCATTAGCTAATAAGGAAGAATTTATTAAAAGAGTAAAAGAAGTAATAAAAACGATATAAATTCAGAAAAAATTATTGATATCAATCAGGAAGGTTTAATATAAGATTACCAGTGTCTGAAAAGACACTGGTTTTTAAAGTAGAAAACTTGCTTTTCTACATGAAATAGTATAAGATATAACCTATAGAAATGAGAATGTACAAATTTTTGATAAAAGAGAAGAAAAAGTTAAAAAATAAGAAAGTAGGAAATATTGATGGAAAAGAATATAAACAAAAATACGAAATTTTATATGGATATTGGATCTTCTACAATAAAATTATATAAATATAATACAGAATTAAAACAAATAAGAGAAAAATCCATATTATTTAAGAAAAATTACACGGAAGAAGGAATTAACAAAGAGCATTTGCAAGAATTAATAGGATTTATTCAATTAATACAAGAAGAATATCCATTAAATAATGAAAATACTGAGATATATGCAACAGGAATATGGAGAAAAATACCTGATAAACAATTACAAGAAGTAAAAAATAAATTTCAGGAACAAAATTTATTTTTTAATGTCATTACTCATGAACAAGAAAATGATTATTTTGAAAAAGCAATGCATGGAGATTATAATAACAAAAGAGTTATGATGGTAAATATGGGAGGAAAAACTACAGAATTAGTAATATTTGCGAACAATCAAGTAGAGAAAAAAGTAAACTTAGATATTGGAGTAGGAGATATTAATGAAGCCTTTCCAAAAATAAATGAGGTAAGTTGCCATATAAAGCAAGAAGAAATAATAGATTATATCTTAAATAGAATAAAAAATGTAAATATAAATTATAATTGTGAGATAGCTATACATACAGGAGGAGAATTAAGATTTCAAAAATTAGTAAAATATAATTTACAAAAAAATGAATTCTTTAAAGATGGAATACATAAGTTATATGTAACTTATGAAGATTTTGACAAGAAGAATAAAGAATTATTATACAATACAAAACTAGAAGATTTATATAAATTGTTGCCAGAAAATCCTAAATGGATGGACGGTGCAAAGGCAGGTGCTATATTAGGACAAGCTATATTTAAAAAAGCGAATATAAAGTATATTATTCCATCTGATTTAAATTTAATTCATGGAGTTATAAAGAATAACTAAAGGAGAAAAAGTAATGGAGATATGGGATGTTTTAGATAGTGATGGTAAAAAAACGGGAAAAACAATGGATAAAATAATAAAAATTGGATTAGGAATTATGATAAAAAATGAAAATAAAGTTTTACTAGGACATAGATGTGAAAATTATGGTGATACAGGTGGTATATATGAACCAGGAAGTTGGACATTTCCAGGAGGAAAACAAGAATATGATGAAACTATATTTGAAGGAGCTATCAGGGAAACAAAGGAAGAAACTAACTTAGATATATCAGAATTAGAAATATTTAATGCTATAGATGATATTCAACCTAATAAACACTATATTACTATTCAAATAATTGCTAATCAATTTTCAGGCGAATTAAAAAATTTAGAGCCAAAAAAACATAGTGAATGGAAATGGTTTTCATTAGATAATTTACCAAAAAATCTATATACTCCAACTAAAGAATTTATAGAAAAATATTTAGAGAATACAAAAAAGTAGATAAGTAATATTATATAAAGGAGAAAAAACATGATACTTTCAACAGTATGCTATATAGAAAAAGAAGGAAAATACTTAATGTTACATAGAACTAAGAAGAAAAAAGATATAAGCAAAGATAAATGGATAGGGATAGGTGGAAAATTGGAAAAGGACGAAAGTCCAGAAGAGTGTATAATAAGAGAAGTCAAAGAAGAAACAGGGTTACAATTACAATCATATAAGCTAAGATGCATAGTAACATATGTATCTACTACTTGGGAAACAGAATATATGTATGTGTTTACTTCAAATGATTTTACAGGAGATTTAATAGAATGCAATGAAGGAGATTTACAATGGATTGATAAAACAGAGATTACAAAGTTAAATACTTGGGAAGGCGACAAAATTTTTATAGAAAAAATACAAAAAGATAATAGCTTTTTTACAATTAAATTTGAATATGACGGAGAAAAATTAGTAAGATATGATTTACAAGAATATTAGATAATTATGGAGGAATCATGGAAGAGATAATCATTGCTTCAGAAAATAAAGGGAAAATTAAAGAAGCACAAGAAATATTAAAAGAATTTAGAATAGTTTCAATGCAAGAAAAGGGTGTAGAAATAGATATTCAAGAAGACCAACCATCTTTTGAAGAAAATGCAATAAAAAAAGCAGAAACAATAGCAAAAGTACTAAAGGGAAAATGGTGTATTGCGGATGATTCTGGAATAGAAATAGAATATCTAGATGGTTTCCCAGGAGTGTTTACTAAGAGATGGCATAAAGGTACAGACCGTGAAAGAAATTTAGCAATATTAGAAAAATTGAAAGGAATTCCAAAAGAAAAAAGAAAGATACAATTTATTACAGCTATTGCTGTATCGAACGGGGAAAATACAATTTGCGAAACAGGAAAAATAGAAGGTTTTGTATCAGAAGAAACAAGAGGAAAAAATGGTTTTGGATTTGATGAAATATTTGAACTAGGAAATGGAAGAACTTTGGCAGAACTATCACAAGAAGAAAAAAATGCAATAAGTGCAAGAAAAATAGCTTTAGAAAAAGTGAAACAAAAAATACTAGAAAAAGGATTATAAAAATTATAGTTAGAAAGTGAGAAAATATGCTAAAAGATTTATGTTTTGAGATAATACAAACATGTCCCAATCATTGCAAATTTTGTTCTTCCAACTCATCAAAAAATAAACAAACAATTATTACATTAGAACAATATAAAAAAACAATTATGCATTTTATAAGGCAAGGAGGAATAGAAGAAATATCCATTTCAGGAGGAGAACCCTTTTTACATCCTGATTTAATGGAAATGATAAAATTGAATAAAGCCAATGGAATCAGAACAGTTGTATTTACTAGTGGAATAAAGAGAGCTTCTCGGTATGCCACCAGAGATGATAGAATATATAAAGAATAAATGTCAGCAAGATTTACAAGAAATAGAAGAACATGAGGCATGGAATGAAAGATTAAAAAGAAATGTTAAAGCTTATTATGATAGATGGCTTGCTCCAAAGGAATTTGAAGCAATAACAAGAGAAGAATTTGAAAAACTAAGAGAACTAGGTTTAGATAAAATTGTATTTGATTGGCAGGCCCTAGATGAAGAAGTAGATAATGAACTAATGGGAAGAAGAGGTTTAATTACCTGTTTAATGGATTCTTTAATAAGAGCGCGTGGTATAGGACTAAATGTAGATATACACTTTATTCCTATGAAACCAAACTATAGGCAATTTCCAGATATATTAGAATGTTTAGAAATAGCAGATATACAAAATATTAGTATACTGAATTTTGTACCACAAGGAAGAGGAAGAGTATACAAAGAAGAGTTAATGCTAAATGAAGAAGAATTAAAAGAATTTTCAGAAATAGTAAAAAAATCAAAAGAACATTATAGTGGAAATATTAGGATTGGAATTCCTTTAAATGGAAGAATGTCACATTTGTGTACAGCTGGAACAGAAAAATTAGATATAAAATATGATGGAACAATACTACCTTGCCCAGCATTTAAAGAAATGAGTATGGAAACAATGCAAAAGTATGGAATAAAATTATATAGCATATATGATGATTTAGAAAGGGTAGTAATACCTGGAGGAAAAAGAAAAGAACCATTATGTAAAAAAATATATGGATTTAAAGGTGATTTAACAGAAAGTGAAGAGGTAGAAAAATAATGAAATGGGAAGAAAAAATAGAAAATTATAAGCCATATAATGAGCAAGAAGAAAAAGATAAACAGACTATATTACAATATATACACACATTCGATGATGTATTTACGAGAAATAATGAATTTGGACATTTTACAGCTTCATCTTGGGTAGTTAATAAAGAAAGAACGAAAGTACTTATGATATATCATAATATATATCAATCATGGGCATGGACAGGAGGACATGCTGATGGAGAAGAAAATTTATTATCTACAGCTATTCGAGAATTAAAAGAAGAAACCGGAGTAGAAAATGTTAAAGTACTAGATGAGGATATATTTTCATTGGAAATTATATGCGTGAATGGACATGTAAAGAAAGGAAAATATGTATCATCTCATGTACATCTAAACTTAACATATCTCTTGGAGGTAGATGAAAAAGAAATTCTAAGAGTAAAAGAGGATGAAAATAGCGGTGTAAAATGGGTTAATATAGAAGATGTAGAAAAGGTATCAAACGAAAAGTGGATTGTAGAAAATGTATATAAAAAATTAAACGAAAAACTAAAAATAGAACATAGAAAGAAAGGTTGTATATGAAAAAAGTATTATTTGCAACAACAAATTTAGCAAAAGTAAAAAAATATAAAGAGCAATTAGAAGAAAAGGGAATAGAGTTAATTACTATAAAAGATTTAAAAAATCAATTACCTATCAATGAAAATGGAAAAAATGCCATTGAAAATGCCTATATCAAAGCAAAAGCATATTATGATATGGTAAAAATACCTACGATAGGAATGGATAATAATTTATTTATAGAAGAGTTGCCAGATGAGAAGCAACCAGGAACTTATGTAAGAAGAGTCAATGGAAAAGAATTAAGTGACGAGGAAATGATTACTTATTATACCAATTTAGTGAAAAATTATGGAGGAAAATTAACAGCAAAATGGGTATATGGAATGGTAATTTGTAATGGGAAAAATACAAAAGAGTATTCATGGAGTAAAGACCATTTCTATTTTGTAGATAAACCATCAGAAAAAAGAAATCCAGGATATCCATTGGACTCTATTACGATTGTTCCAGAATTTAATCAATATTTAGTAGAGCTAACTACAGAGGAAAAAGAACAATATAAAGCAAAAGATAATATTGATGAGGTAGTGAACTTTATTGTTCAAAATGTATAAAATAGGAGTATCAAAATGAAAAAATTAAATGTCATATTAGTATATAATAAAGAAGAAGATAAGATTCTCATGTGTAAGCGAGAAAAAGCCCCATATAAAGGAAAATTGAATTTAGTAGGTGGTAAAGTAGAACAAAATGAAGATGAATTACATGCAGCATATAGAGAATTACAAGAAGAAACGGGAATAACAGAGCATGACATTACTTTAACTCACATGATGAATTTTCAATATACAATCTCAGATATGGAGTTAGAAGTATATGCGGGAAAATTAAATAAAGAAGTTGAATTAAGAGAAGAAATAAATAAGTTATATTGGATTAGTAAAAATGAAAATTTCTTTGATAATCATCAATTTGCAGGAGAAGGAAATATAGGACATATGTTGCAACAAGCAGAGATTCATAAAGAAAAATTATTGGGAGGAGATGAACAATAATGAGAGAACTTGCAGTAGCTATTCAAAATGCAAATAAAGAGGTAAATGTAATACAAACAATTCATGCAATTAAAAATGCAGGATTCAATAAGGTATTTGTTCAATGGTATGATAAAGATTGGGAATATAGTCAAGAAGAACAAGTAAAGTTATGTAAAGAATTAGGATTAGATATTATATTTGCTCACTTAGGATATCAAGACATTAATGAAATTTGGAAAGAACAAAAAGAAGGAGAAGAATTAGTAGAGAGATATAAAAATGATATTAAAAATTGCAAACAAAATGGAATTCCTATGGTAATCATGCATTTGACTAGTGGAAAAAATCCACCTATTTATAATGAAATTGGATTAAAACGAATTAAGAAAATTACACAATATGCTAAAGAAAATGGTATAAAAGTAGCCTTTGAAAATACAAAAATTCCAGGATATTTAGAATATGTACTAGAAAATATTCAAGATGAAAATGTAGGCATATGTTTTGATGCAGGACATTATCATGTACACTTTGATGACAAGTTTAATTTTGAATTTTTTAAAAACAAAATATTTGCAGTGCACTTACATGATAATGATAAATCAGATGACTTACACCTATTACCATTTGATGGAACAATCAATTGGGAAGATGTAATTCATAAATTAAAACAATATGGGTATAATGGATCAGTAACAATGGAATTATGCTACAGATATGAGTATTTAAAAATGTCTATCGAGGAATTTTATCAAAAAGGATTTGAGATAGGAAAACAATTGCAGAAAATTTTTGAATCTAAATAGAAATAAGGATGAATTAAAATGAGTTATAAAATCATAAATGGATCTATTTCTTATGGTGCAGAAACAATTTTGGAAGAAATTAATTTAGAAATAGAACCAAAAGACAAAATTGCCATTGTAGGGAGAAATGGAAGTGGGAAAACGACTTTACTGAAAGCTTTAATAGATAATTCTATGTTAGAAGAGGGAATAGGTGAAGAAAAATTTCAAATATATAAAAATAACATGACAATAGGATATTTACAGCAAACCAATTTTGAAGATATGACATGTACTATGTTAGATGAAATATTAAAGGTATATGCTCCCATAATACAAATGGAAAAAAAGATAGAAAAGTTAACAAAAGAATTGGAAACCGATACAAGTGAAAAATTAATTAAAGAATATACAGAAAGCTTGGAAAAATATGAATTTCAAGGAGGATATACCTATAAAAAAGAATATGAAGTAGCAATTAAAAAATTTGGATTTACAGAGCAAGATAAATATAAAACAATCCAACAATTTTCAGGAGGGCAACAAACTAAAATTGCTTTTTTAAAATTATTATTAAGTAAACCAGATTTATTATTATTAGATGAACCAACCAATCATTTAGATATTGTTGCTATCGAATGGTTAGAAAACTATTTAAAAAATTATCCGAAGGCAGTTGTTATTGTTTCTCATGATAGAATGTTTTTAAATAGAATTGTTAATCAAGTATATGAGATTGAATATGCAAGTTTAACAAAATATGTGGGAAATTATTCTGATTTTGAAAAACAAAAACAAATGAATTATGAGAAAAGGTTAAAAGATTACGAATATCAACAAGCAGAAATAAAAAGGCTAAAGGCAATTGCGGATAGATTTAGGTACAAACCAACAAAAGCAAAAATGGCATTATCGAAATTAAAAAAAATAGAACAAATGACAATGGTTCAAGAACCAAAACCATCTGACCTAAAAACGTTTCATGCCAACTATCCTATTACAGAAGAAAGTGGGAAAATGGTATTATCTGTTAAGAATTTAGAAATAGGATATTCTACACCTATTACAACTACATCGTTTACTTTATATAAAGGACAAAAATTAGGTATTATAGGAGAAAATGGTACAGGAAAATCCACGCTTTTAAAAACTCTTAATGGAGAAATAAGTAAACTAGGTGGAGAAGTAGAATATGGTTATCATGTTCATAGAGCCTATTTTGAACAACAGATGCAATCGTTAAATGAAGAAAATACAATATTTGATGAAATATATGAAACATTTCCAGAACTAACAACCACGCAAATTCGAACCCTTTTAGGGAATTTCTTATTTTCAGGAGAAGATGTGTTTAAAAAAATAAAAGTATTATCAGGTGGAGAAAAAAGTAGACTAAAATTATGCAAAATTTTTAAAAGTGGTGCTAATTTATTATTACTAGATGAACCAACAAATCATATGGATATTGTAGGAAAAGAAACACTAGAAAGAATTTTAGAGAAATACGAAGGGACTATAATATTTGTTTCACATGATAGATATTTGGTAAATAAAATTGCGGATTCCATATTAGAATTTCAGAAAGGGAAAACTACATTTTTTCAAGGAAATTATGAAGAGTATATTAGCTTAAGACAGGAAAGTATAGAAAGCGATACAAAAAATGAAAAAATAAAAATTGAGAAACAAAATACAAATTCTTATTATCAAAACAAAGAAAAAAATAAGATGAAAAATAAAATGCTCAAAATAGAAGAAAAAATACAGGAAAAAGAAAAGCAAATTAAGGAAATAGAATGTAAAATGAAGCAAGAAGAAATAAGTACAGATTATATACGGATTACAAGAATTGCAAGAGCAAATAAATCATCTTAATCAAGAAATCATAGAACAAATGCAAGAATGGGAAGAAATAAGTAAAAAATTATAAATAATAAGGAAGAATAAACAATGAAATTACCAGAAGAATTAAACCTAGCTATACAAGAAAAAGTAGAAAATGTATCATTAGCTACTCTAAGGAAAACAGCAAAAGAATTAAGCAATAGGTACCAAACAGAAGAAAGAAAAGGACAATCTTTATTACAAACACCGATAGAAGCAATAACTTATGCGATTATGAGAATGCCAGCAACTTTCGGAGCAGTAGCAACTGCGGCACAGTATACTTTTAAGCAATATACAGGAAAATTAGGAACCATGATAGATGTAGGAGCAGGAACGGGATCTGCAACATGGGCGATGAATAAGTTACAACAATGGGAAAAGATTACTTGCTTAGAAAGAGAAGAAGAAATGTATCAATTAGGGAAAGAATTGATGCAATATTGTTCTGGGCATGAAATGATTACTTGGGAAAAAATAGATATTACTTGTAAAGAGAGTATTGAAAAACAAGCAGATTTAGTAGTAGCTAGTTACATATTCAATGAGATAGATGATAGAAAAAAAGAAGAAGTATGGCAAAAATTAAAAAATATGACATCTAAAGTGCTACTTATTATAGAACCAGGAACACCAGAGGCTTTTCATAATATAAAAAGAATGCAACAAGAAGCTATAAATAGTGGATGGAAAATTATTGCACCATGCACAATGCAAAATACATGTCCATTACCAGAGGATGATTGGTGTCATGCAACTGTTAGAATAGAAAGAAATAAAATTCATAAATATATAAAAGAAGCAGACCTCCCTTATGAAGATGAGAAGTTCTGTTATTTAGCAATAACAAAAGAAGATATTACAACAGCTAAAGCAAGAATATTAAGACATCCTTATATAGAATCAGGTAAAGTTACAGTAAAATTATGTGAAAATGGAGAAATAGTAGAAAAAATAATAACTAAAAAAGAAAAAGAAAGATTTAAAACAATCAAGAAAATGAATTGTGGAGACTGCATAGAATAAGAAAGGAAGAATATGTTATCTGTATTAGAAGTAAAAAGAAAGTTACCAGGAACATTTGTAGAAAATTTATATAAAACATATACACCAGGAACAGTAGATAAAATTTTAGCTGGTATGTGTGGAGAAAGAAGCACAACTCTTCGTGCCAATACTTTAAAAATACCTATCACTGAGCTTATGCAAGAACTAAAAAATGAAGGAATCAAGTTTAATAGAGTTTTATGGTATCAAGATGCTCTAGAAATAAAAAATGCAAATGAAAAAAGACTGCAAACCTTGTCAATATATGAAGAAGGAAAATTTTATTTGCAGAGTTTATCTAGTATGGTTCCTCCATTAGTATTACAGCCTAAAGAAGGAGAAAAAATTTTAGATTTAACCGCAGCACCAGGAAGTAAAACAACGCAAATGGCTATGATGATGAATAATAAGGGTTATATATTAGCCAATGAACTAGATAAAATCCGTTGTGAAAGGCTTGCCTATAATTTACAAAAGCAAGGAGTAACCATTGCGGAGGTACAGAACAAAAGGGGAGAAAAAATAGGAGAGGAAAAGCCAGAATTCTTTGATAAGGCATTATTAGATGCGCCATGTAGTGGAGAAGGAAGATTTCTGGCAAATCAAGTAACCACTTATAAGAATTGGTCTATTAAAACAGTTTCGCAGTGTGCTAAAATACAAAAAAAGCTACTAAAAAGCGCTTATCAAGCACTAAAACCAAAGGGAATATTAGTATATTCCACTTGTACTTTAAATCAAGAAGAAAATGAAGAAGTGATTCAGTGGGCAGTAGAAAATTTACCAGTTGAGTTAGAAAAAATTTCTTTAGAAATTCCAAACACCTTACCGGGTTTTGAAAATTGTAAGCAAGCTATGCGAATGTTACCCTCTAAAATACAAGAAGGATTCTTTATTGCAAAATTAAGAAAGAAGGAATAAAAATGACAGAATTATTGATAAAAATATTTATAAAAGACAAAAATGTAAAAGATTTAAAAGTAAGAGAAAAATATGGAATGTTATCTAGCATAACAGGAATTATTGTCAATTTATTATTATCTTTGTTTAAATTAATTATAGGAGTAGTAGCTAATTCTATGTCGATTATATCTGATGCATTAAACAATGTAACAGATGCAGGCTCTTCAATTGTTACTATGGTAGGATTTAAACTTTCACAAAAGAAAATAGATACAGAACATCCATGGGGACATGGAAGAATGGAATATATTACAGCTTTTATTGTAGATATACTTATTATATTAGTAGGAGTAGAATTATTTAAAAGTTCTATAGAGAAAATTATATCACCAGAGTTACCAAATATTAGTGATATTACTCTAGTTTTATTGGTAATTGCTGTTATTGTAAAATTATGGTTATTTTTCTTTTATAAAAAAATTGCAAAAACGATTGATTCAGAAGCAATTAAAGGAAATGCATATGACAGTATATCAGATGCTATTTCTACATTAGTAGTACTTGCCTCTGCTGTAGTAGCAAAGTTTGTAGGAATTAGTATAGATGGTTATGCTAGTATTTTAGTATCTATATTTATTTTATTTACTGGAATAAAAGCAATGAAAGAAACAGTAGATATCTTATTAGGAGCTAAGCCAGATATAGAATTTGTAAAAGAAATAGAGGATTTTACAAAACATTATGACATGGTAATAGGAATTCATGATATTATGGTACATGACTATGGTCCAGGAAGAAAGATTATTTCCTTCCATGCAGAAGTACCAGCAGATTGTGATATTTGTAGGGCACATGATGTAATAGATCAAATGGAGCAGGATATTTATGAAAAATTCCAATGTATTACAACGATTCATATGGATCCTATTGTAGTAAATGATAAACAAGTAGATAGTATGAAAAAAATGGTAGAAAATATTGTAAAAGAATATAACAAAGAATTTTCTATTCATGATTTTCGTATGACAGATGGTGGAGAAAGAATTAATTTAATATTTGATTTAGTAGTACCAAGAGAAGATTTAGATAAAGAAAAGATTATGCAAGATATAACAAAAAACATTCATGAGAAAAATAGTAAATATTATGCAGTAATAAAAATAGAAAATTCATATATTTAATTGCATTCAAAAAAATATATGATATAATACAAAAAAATGAAATAGGAGAAGAAAAAAATGGAAGGAAAACACGCAGGAAAAGATGAAATACAATCAAAAAGAAATGCAAATTATCAAAGTAGTGCAGTAAAAGCAAATCAAGTAAAAAAAAGACCTAAAAAGAAAAATAAAGCTGTAAGGATTATAGGAGTTATTATTTTAATTCTGGTAATGATTTTGGCAGGAATAATAGGTGGTATGTATTGGTATGTGCAAGATAAGTTAGGAAAAATGCAACAAGTAGACATAGATGAAGGAAACTTAGCTATTGATAGTGAGGTAGAACAAAACCTAACAGGGTATCGTAATATAGCACTGTTTGGAGTAGATAGTAGAGATAATGAGCTAGGAAAAGGAAACAGAAGTGATTGTATTATTATAGCAAGTATCAATAATAAAACAAAAGAAGTAAAGCTATTATCTGTTTATAGAGATACCTATGTACAAATAGAAGGACATGGATTAGATAAAATTACACATGCCTATGCATATGGTGGACCAGAACTTGCTATACAAACATTAAATGCAAATTTAGACTTAAATATTACAGAATTTGCTACCGTTAATTTTGATTCAGTAGCTTCTATTGTTAATCAAATAGGAGGAATCACGATTAATATTGAACAATCAGAAATTCAATATATTAATGAATATATTGATGCAACTTCTAAAATAACAGGTATTTCATCAAAACATGTAACAAAAACAGGAAAACAAACTCTTGATGGAGTGCAAGCAGTTGCGTATTCCCGTATTCGTTATACAGCAGGTGGTGACTATAAAAGAACTGAACGTATGAGGGATGTATTAGAAGCAATGGTAAATAAAATCAAAACAATGAGCATAGGTGAAATTAATAATTTATTAGACTACGCATTACCAATGATATATACCAATATTTCTACCAATGACATCATAGCATTAATTCCAGATGCATTTAACTATAAAATTGCAGATAGTGTGGGATGGCCATATGAAACCAAAGGAATTACATTAAATGCTTGGTATGGTGTACCTGTTACACTAGAATCTAATGTTATACAATTACATCAAGAACTATTTGGTGAAGAAGACTATGTACCAACACAAACAGTTCAAACAATTAACGAAAAAATAGTTAATAAAACAGGGTATGAATAAAAAAGGAAAAAGAAGGAAAAAAATTAAGAATTCCTTCTTTTTTTCAGGTAAATTAATATTTACATAAAATGAGAAAACAGGAAAAAGATGAAAAAGTATTGACTTATAATTATACAAAATGTATAATTCATAAAGACAATTAGTTTTTGAAAATGAAGGGATTGAGCAAAATAAATGGAGATAAATCAAACACGATATAACGACAAATTGCTTATAACCACAGAAATAATAAAAAAGACAGAAGAAATAACTATATATAGATATATAAAAAGATTCATAGATATTATAGGAAGTATTGTAGGAATTCTTATACTTATTCCTATGATTATTGTGCTATGGATTGCAAATTTCATATCAAAAGATAATGGACCTATTTTTTATACTCAAAATCGCATTGGAAAAGATGGAAAATATTTCAAACTCTATAAATTTCGTTCTATGGTAGTAGGGGCAGATGAAAAACTTGCTAAATATTTAGCAGAAAATGAAGAGGCGAGAAAAGAATATCGCAAATATAAAAAGTTAAAAGATGACCCACGCGTTACCCCTATTGGAAAATTTATTAGAAAAACTAGTATTGATGAATTTCCACAATTTATTAATGTATTAAAAGGCGAAATGAGTTTAATAGGTCCACGTCCATATTTACCTAGAGAAAAAGAGGATATGAAAGAAGCATATTATTATATAGTTACTTGTAAACCAGGATTAACAGGTCTTTGGCAAGTAAGTGGTAGAAGTGATGTAGATTTTGAAAATCGATTAAAATTAGATTTAGAATACATAGAAAAAGAAAGTTTTTCATATGATACAAAACTATTTTTTAAAACTTTAGTCAATACGGTAAAAAAAGATGGAGCAATGTAAAAAGGAGAAAATATGAAAGAATATGATTATATAATAGTAGGAGCAGGTCTATTTGGGGCTGTTTTTGCCTATGAGGCACAAAAAAGAGGGAAAAAATGCTTAGTAGTAGAAAGAAGAAATCATATAGCAGGAAATATTTATACAAAAGATGTAGAAGGAATACAAGTTCATGAATATGGAGCACACATATTTCATACTAATAACGAAACAGTATGGAATTATATGAATCAATTTGCTACATTCAATCGATATACGAATTCGCCAGTAGCAAGATATAAAAATGAATTATATAATATGCCATTTAACATGAATACCTTTCATGCTTTATGGGGGGTAATTACACCAGAAGAAGCAAAACAAAAAATAGAAGAAGAAAAGAAAAAATATGGAGTACAAGAACCAAAAAATTTAGAAGAACAAGCTATAAATTTAGTTGGAAAGACAATTTATGAAAAATTAGTCAAAGGTTATACGGAAAAACAATGGGGAAAGAAAGCAACGGAATTACCAAGTTTTATTATTAAAAGATTGCCAGTAAGATTTATTTATGACAATAATTATTTTAATGATATGTATCAAGGAATTCCTATTGGCGGATATACAAAAATAATAGAAAAAATGCTTGAAAATGTAGAAGTAAGACTTAATTGCGATTATTTAAAAAATGAAGAAATATTCAGAAATAAGGCTGATAAAATTTTATTTACAGGACCGATAGATGCCTATTATCATTTTGAGTATGGACCATTAGAATACAGAAGTTTACGATTTGAAACAGAAATCTTAAACATGCAAAACTACCAAGGAAATGCAGTAGTTAATTATACAGAATATGAAGTCCCTTATACAAGAATAATAGAACATAAGCATTTTGAATTGGGAAATCAAGAAAAAACAGTTATTACCAAAGAATATCCTTTACAATGGAAACCAGGAAAAGAACCTTATTATCCAGTAAATAATCAAGAAAACAATAATTTATATGAAAAATATAAACAATTAGCTTTGCAAGATAAATCTGTAATCTTTGGAGGAAGATTAGGACAATATCAATATTATGATATGGATAAAGTAGTTGCAGAAGCATTAAAATTAGTAGAACAAGAACTTTAAGAGGAGAAAAAAGATGATTGTCTATATAATCATGTTATTATTATCAATTTTATTTTTATACTTGACTAAAAAAGTCAAGAAGAAATGGATTAAAATATTATGCTATATAATGGCAGCAATGCCATTTTTCATCGTGTCTGCTTTTCGCTATGATGTGGGAACAGACTATTTTGCGCGTTATGCATATGATTATGGAAGAATGCTAGAAGGAGCAAATGTAAAAAATTTAGAAGTTTTATTTAAAGCTCTTATGTATTTTTGCATGTTATTTACAGAAAAACCATATATGCTATTTTTCATTACATCAGGATTAATTGTAGGATTATTTTTAGGAACAGCTTTTAAACAGTCTAAAAATGCAATTTTAAGTGTATGTATATTTTTCTTAGCGGGATTTTTCTTTGATTCATTAAATATTATGAGACAATATTTAGCTATGAGTATTGTTTTTGCTGGTTACCCACTTTTATTAAAAAATAAAAAGTGGTGTTATGCAGTATATGCTCTAATTGTAGGAATTGCTATATGTATACATAGCTCAGCCTTTATTATGCTAGGCTTATTAATCTTAACTAAAAAAATGTTAGTTAGTTGGAAATGGGTTATTCCTGTAGCTGTAGTTATTCTTATATTAAATGAGAATTTAATGAATTGGATTGGACTATTAGTGCAAAATACTAGATTTGGAGTGTATTTAACGGGAAAATTTGCTAAAGGTGATGTTTCCTTTTTATTTATTGCTGAGAATTTAATTATTTATCTTATGATGTATTATATATATGCAAAAAACAAGAAAATAGGAAACATACAAAAAGAAGATATTTTATTTTTAAATATTCAAGCAATAGCTTTACTTACAATGGTATTAGGTGCTTGTCATATGCTATTTATTAGAACTGCATTATATTTTTCTGTTTTCCAAATAGTAAGTATTCCTTATTATATCAGTAAAATGCCAGTAGAACAAATTGGAGAAGATTTGAAAAAAATAACAAAAAATAAAATAAAAATAGATAAATGGATTCCTAAGATGCAAACTATTATGACAATTGTTGTTATATTATGTTTTTCATTTGCGATTATTCGTACAAATGTAATGAATAATACAAATGAGGTATTACCATATAGAACAGTATTTAATCCAGAAATCAAAATAAATTAGGAGCAAAAAATGAAAGTAGATTTTATAACAAGACATGCGATACCAAATTATGGTTCTATTTTGCAAACTTATGCAACACAAAAAGTATTAGAAAAATTAGGATGTGACTCAGAAGTAATTAATTATATACAACTAGAAGAAACAGGAGGAAAAACAATTGCTACTAATTGTCATATAGAAAATAAAGGATGGAAAGCAAAACTAAAAAGAATAGCTTATTTAATTGTTCAACAGCCTAATGTTACTCATATGCACAAAACATTTGCAAAATTTAGAAAAAAATATTTAAAACAAACAGTAAAAGAGTATCATTCTTTAGAAGAATTAAAGCAAGATTTACCAAAAGCTGACGTATATTGCACAGGAAGTGACCAAGTTTGGGCAAAAATTGGAGCAAAAAATTATGATGAGGCTTACTTTTTGGAATTTGTACCAGAGGAAAAAAGATGTATTTCCTATGCAGCAAGTTTTGGAAAAAGTAAGATTGACGAAGAATTAGAAAAAAAGTTACCACAATTTTTAAAAAAATATGAAACAATTTTAGTAAGAGAAAATACCGCAGAAGAAATCATACAAAAACAAGGTTTTCAGAATGTAAAACAGGTCTTAGATCCTACTTTATTATTAAATCAAGAAGAGTGGAGTAAACTTGCTGAAAAAAATAAGTTAGAAAATAAAGAATATATTTTAGTATATCAGTTGCACCATAATAAACAAATGGAAGATTATCTAAGAAAATTAAAAAAGCATACAAATCTTCCTATATATAGAATTCATCCTTCTTTATATTATGGAATAAAACCAGGAAAATTTTTATATTTACCAACACCAGGACAGTATATTAGCTATATACAAAATGCAAAATATATTGTAACAGATTCTTTTCATGGTACAGTATTTTCTTTAATCTTTGGTAAAAATTTTGTAGATATTTTGCCAGGAGAAACTTCAACAAGAATTGAAAGCATTTTAAAATTAGTAGGACAAGAAGAGAGAATTATCAAAGACTTTAACAATTTTGATTGGCTTAATCAAAATATAGATTATGAAAAAATTACACCAATTTTAGAAAAAGAAAGACAAATATCATTACAAGATTTCAAACAGGCTCTTATGAAAGGTTGTAAAGAAAATGTTCAAAATTGTATGGCGCAAGAAAAAGTGTGTACTGGATGCCGTGCATGTGAACAACTATGCCCAAAACATGCTATTACTATGGAGGAAAATGAAGAAGGTTTTTTAATGCCTCATGTAAATGAAGAGCTATGCATAGATTGTAAGCTATGTGTGCAAAGATGCCCACAATTAAAAAAAAGAGAAGAAATAACTACTAAGCAAGAATGTTATGCAGCAAAAATAAAAAATGAAGAAATTTTAATGAAAAGTTCTTCAGGAGGAATTTTTTCAGCATTGGCAAATTACGTTTTAGAAAAAAAGGGAAAAGTGTATGGAGCAACATTTACAAAAGATTTGACTGTAGAACATATAGCAATAGAAAGCAAAGAGCAACTAGCATTATTAAGAGGTTCTAAATATGTGCAAAGTAATACAAAAAATACCTTTCAAGAAGTAAAACAAGATTTAACAGAAGGAAAAATGGTATTATATTCAGGAACACCTTGTCAAATTGCAGGTTTGCAACAATATTTAGGAAAAGAAGAATCAAATTTATTGACAGTAGATATTGTATGCCATGGAGTTCCTAGTCCACAGCTATTTAAGAAATATAAAGAATACTTAGAAGAAAAAGAACAAGCTAAAATAGAGGAGTTTTCATTTAGAGATAAAGAAAAAGGATGGGGGAAATATTTAAAAATTAGGTTTGACAATGGAAAAGAGATACATCAGTTTTGTGATTTAGATCCATATTATCAGTCTTTTATGAGTGGAGACTTAGCAAGAAAAGTATGCTATGAATGTATGTATGCCAATACGAATCGAGTCAGTGATATTACTATAGCTGACTACTGGGGAATAGAAATAGAACATCCAGAATGGAATACAAAACAAGGAGTATCAGCAGTTATTGTTAATACTACAAAAGGAAAACAAATGTGGGAAAAAATAAAAGAAAATGTAGAATATATTCCTTCAACTATAGAAAAAATAAAAAAACATAATGAAAATTTGAACCATCCAACAAAAAAGAAAAAAATACGAGAACATATATATGATGGGCTAAAAAATAAAGATTTTCAAACATTTGCTAAGGAAAATCTACACTTTAAAAAAACAATAAAAGCACGAGTAAAAAATTATATTTCAGAAGATGCCATTAGAAAAGTAAAAATGAGAATTAAAAAATAGGAGAAGATTAATTCATGAGATTAAGTATTATTATACCAGCATATAACGTAGAAATATATTTAAAAAAATGTATAGATAGTATCTTACCGCAAATAGGAGAAGAAGATGAAATTATTTTAGTAAATCCTGCATCTACAGATAAAACACAACAAATTTTAGAAGAATATGCTAAACAAAATTCCCATATTCATTATTATACAATTGAAAGAGCAGGTCCATCTAAAACAAGAAATATAGGAATTCAAAAAGCAAAAGGAAAATATATATTATTTTTAGATGCTGATGATTATATTGAAGAAAATTATATTGAAAGAATGCTAGAAGAGAGAAAAGATCATGAATTAGTGATATGCAGTTATCGTATGATTCAAGAAGAAACAGGAGAAACACAAATCAAACAATATAGTCAAAAAAAAGAAGAAATATCTTTTGATAAGATTCCTGTTTTATATGAAAAAGAATTACTCAATCTAGTTTGGAACAAAATATATGAAACATCTATCATTCAAGAAAATCATATTACGTTTAATGAAAAATATACCAAAGGAGAAGACTTACTATTTAATTTAGCCTATATACAAAAAGTAAATAGTATAAAAGTAATTCCAGATATCTTATATAATTATATAAGAAAAAAAACAGGAGTAAGTAGGTCGTATATAGAACCAATTGAAAATAGAATAGAACGAACTAAAATGATTTATGAAGAAATGATAAAAGCAAGTAGAGATGAAAATGTATCGCAAATTAAGAAAACTGTGATTAATCTATACTTTCATCATTTAAGAAATTATATAAAAGAGCAAAAAATATATGCACCATGGAAAATAACAAGAACATTTAGAGAGAAAATAAAAATTGATTATTTATTACAAGATAATTTAGACGAAAGTTTGCAAAAAATAAAAAAATTATATGAGAAAAAGCACATAGTAATGATGTGCATAAAAAATAAAATGATATTAAGAAAGGAAAAATAATGAAAGTTTTTGTCAACGCTTATTTAGAACAAAATTTAGGGGACGATTTATTTTTCTATATATTAAAAAATAGGTATCCACAGCATAATTTTTATGTGTTATCTACTTTTTGGAATGATGAAAATAATGTAAAAGTTTATCGTAATCATTTTTTTAATAAAATAATTAAAAAATTACAAATGAAAAGTATTATTGCTAATCGTTGTGATATAAGTATTTCCTTAGGAGGAAGTATATATATCGAAAATAAAAATGATAAAAATAGAAAATTTTCATTAGGGAAAAATCCATATTATGTTGTAGGAAGTAATTTCGGACCGTATCTTACACAAGAATTTTATCAAAAAGCATATGAGTTTTTTAAACGGAGCAGAAGATGTATGTTTTAGAGACAAGTATTCCTATGAATTATTTTCTACTATTCCTCAAGTTCGTTATGCGACAGACTTGGTATTTAATTTAGATACTTCTCAAATACAGTTAACGAATAGAAAAAGAGTTGTATTTTCCATTATAGACTGTAATGAAAAAATGAATCAAAAATATACGAAAGCATATGAACAGAAAATGATAGAGATGACAAAATTTGCACTTAGTCAAGGATATGAAGTTTGTTATATGTCTTTTTGCAGAATAGAAAAAGATGAAGAAGCGATAGAGCGTATTATAGGGCAATGTGATGAGCAGTTACGAAAACAAATTCAAACATATTATTATAGAGGAAATATACAAGAGGCACTACAAATATTAGCTGATTGTCAGGCTATTGTAGGAGCAAGGTTTCATTCTAATATATTAGGTTTACTTTTTCAGAAGACAATTATACCTGTGATATATAGTGACAAAACAAAAAAAGTATTAGAAGATATTTCATTTCAAGGGAAAATGGTAGATATTGAAAATATTAGCGACTTACAAATGGAAAAAATATGGAACAAAGAAAACTTAAATTATCAATTAGATATCACAGACATCAAAGAAAATGCTAAAAAACAATTTGAGGGATTGGATAAAATATTAAAGAAAGGATAAAAAATGAATAAGGAAAAACAACTATTAAAAAACACGGCCATTATTTCTATAGGAAAAATATGTACTCAAGTTATTACTTTTTTCTTATTACCACTATATACCGCAGTATTAACTACTGAGGAATATGGAATTGTAGATATTTTAAATACTTTAGTTAGTCTTTTAATTCCTATTGTTACTTTACAAATAGAACAAGCAACTTTTCGATTTTTATTAGATGCAAAAAATGAAGAAAATGAACAAAAAAGTATTATTACCTCTGTAGTTTTTTTTAGTATTTTACAAATTGTTATCTATTTAATCTTATTTGCTATTATTAGTCCATGGATAAATAATGTTTATAAATATTTTTTAGTAGCTAATTTAGTAGTAACTGTATTTTCATCTATATTTTTACAAATCAGTAGAGGACTACGTGATAATGTTACGTATACCATCGGAAGCTTTCTTTCAGGTTTTTTCACCGTTATCTTAAATGTTATTTTAATTGTTGTATTCAAAATGGGAGCTTATGGAATCTTAATAGCAACATTTATTGGAAATTTGATTTGTGTAATATATATCATTTTGAAAAAGAAAGTTTACCAGTATATAAAGGTTTCTTATTTTGATAAAAACTTGCTAAAAAAATTGTTAAAATATTCTATACCATTAGTACCAAACATGATATCGTGGTGGGTAGTTAATGCTTCAGATAGAACAATTGTTACAGCAATATTAGGCGTTGCAACTAATGGAATTTATTCAGCGGCTAATAAATTTTCAGGAGTATTCTTTGCTTTAAATGGTATTTTTAATATTACGTGGACAGAATCAGCAGTAGTAAATATAGAGGAAAAAGATAAAGATGCTTATTTTAGTAAAATATTTTCAGTAACAATTCGTGTATTTGGTTCTTTATGTTTAGGTGTTATAGCATTAATGCCATTTGTCTTTCCAATATTGATCAATGAAAAATTTGGAGATGCATATTATCAAATACCAATTTTAATGGTAGGCATTATGTTTAATATATTAGTTAGCTTTCTAGGTTCTATCTATGTGGCAAAAAAATTAACAAAAGAAATTTCTAAAACATCTATATTAGCAGCACTGATTAATATTGTAGTTAATTTGATGTTAATACAGTTTATAGGATTATATGCAGCATCATTATCAACTGCTATAGCATATTTTTCTATGTTTTTATATCGATATATAGATTCTAGAAAATATGTTGAAATAAAAATCGATTCTACCTTTGTTGTTTCTATTATTGCAGTATATGCAATTACAATTTTTACATATTATATTAGAAATTTAGCACTTTCAGGAATTATTGCAATGGGAGTTATATTATATGCAATATATATTAATAGAAACAGTGCCAAATTTATCATAGATATGGTAAAGAAAAAATTTATAAAAAAATAGTAGGAGAATGAATAATATGAAAAAAGTTGGAATTGTAACAATTTATGATACAAATAATTATGGAAATCGTTTACAAAATTATGCTATGCAAGAAGTTTTAAGCAAGATGGGTGTAGAGGTAGAAACACTAAGAAATTATGCTAATACTAATAAGGAAGATAATAGAATAATTCATACTCTAAAAAGAATAAAAAACGGATTACAACGAGTAAAGAAAATAGGCAATAAGAGGGCAAAATGTTTTCAGGAGTTTGACAGAAATATTGAGTTTGCTTCAAAAGAATTAAGATGGGATAATGCTGGGCAATTTGTCAAAAACTATGATTATTTTGTAACAGGTAGTGATCAAGTATGGAATCCTTATTTTGATAGATTATCTAAAATAGAATTATTAGAATTTGCACCACCAGAGAAAAGAATTAGTATTGCAGCAAGTTTTGGCGTAGAAAAATTAGAAGCTAAGTATGAAAAAGAATGTCAAAAAGCTTTAAATGAATTTCATGCAATATCTGTACGAGAACAGCAAGGAAAGCAAATTATACAGCAAATGGAAGGAATATCTAAGGAAAAAGAAATAGAAGTTGTTTTGGATCCTACTATGATGCTTACAGAAAAGCAATGGGAAAAGGTAATGAAAAAGCCAAAGGATATGCCACAAGGAAAATACATTCTTAATTATTTTTTAGGAGAACTAGAAGAAGAAACAAAACAATATATAGAAAAAATGGCAAAAGAAAATAATTGCCAGATCATTCAATTATTAGATTTGAAAGAAAAGTTACATAATACAGGACCAAGTGAGTTTTTATATTTGATACAACATGCTTTTTTAATATGTACTGATTCTTTCCATTCCTGTGTATTTTCTATTCTTTTTCAAAAACCTTTTATTATAGTAGAAAGAAAATCTAAGAAAAATATGAATTCTAGAATTGATACATTGCTCGATACTTTTAGCTTACAAGATAGAAAATTAAAGACAAATGATATACAAGATATGAAAAGTATAGATTATCAAAAAGTATTTGAAGTATTAGAAAAAGAAAAAATGAAAGAAACAGAATGGATAAAGAAAGCACTAAATATAAAATAAGGAAGAAAAAATATGGAAATAGAAGAATTAAAAAAAGAACAATGCTATGGGTGTAGTGCATGTATGAATATATGCCCTAAAAAAGCAATATCCATGAAGCAAGATGAAAAAGGATTTTACTATCCTCATATTGACCAAAATTTATGTATACATTGTGGGTTATGTACAAAAGCATGCCCATCTATACAACGAGCAAATAAGAATGAGAAGTTAATAAGATCTTATGCTTGTAAAAATAAAAAGGATGACATTCGTATGAAAAGCTCTTCGGGAGGAATTTTTACATTACTTGCACAATATGTTTTGAAGCAAAAAGGAATTGTATTTGGAGCTAGATGGAATAAAAATTTTATGGTAGAACATAGTTTTATTGAAAAAGAAGAAGATATTACACTTTTTAGAGGTTCCAAGTACTTACAAAGTAATATAAAAAAAAGTTATAAGCAAGTAAAAATATTTTTAGAGAAAGGAAAAATAGTACTATTTACAGGAACACCTTGTCAGATAGCAGGTTTGAAAACTTTTTTAGGCAAAGAATATGAGAATTTATATACACAAGATTTTATTTGCCATGGAGTGCCATCACCAAAATTTTGGAAAAAATATTTAACATACAAAACACCAAATGATGCAGAAATTACAAATATTAACTTTAGGGATAAAGAAAAATATGATTGGGATAATTTTAGTTTAGCTATAGACTTTAACAACAAAAAGCGATATAATAGGATCAATACAAAAGACTTCTTTATGCAAGTATTTTTGTCAGATATTTGCTTAAGAGATTCTTGCTATGCATGTCCATATAAAAATCACAAAACTTTGGCAGATATTACTCTTGCAGATTTATGGGGAGCAAAAGAAATAATACCTAGTATGTATGATAACAAGGGAGTTTCTTTGGCTATCTGCTATACGAAGAAAGGACAAGAACTAATGGATGCTATTAATCCATATATAGAAAAACAAGAAATCTCTTTAGAAAAAGTAGGAAAATATAATAAAAGTTTATTAAAACCAGCAGTTAAACCAGAAAATAGGGAACAATTTTTTATAGATTTAGAAAAGCAAGATTTTAAAAGGATTATCAAGACTTATAAGAAACGTTTTATAGGAATAAAACGATTTTATAGGAAGTGTAAAGGAGGGGTGAAAAAACTAATTCTATTTCGTTAAATAAAGAGGGGGATTTATTATGAAAACAAAAACAAGGATGTTTTTACTAGTAAGTATTATTTTACTTACAGTAATATTATTGGCAAGTATCTCATCTAATAGTTTTGCAGTAGAAAAAGTAGAAGAATTAAACTTAGAAAATGAAACACAGCCAAGTCAAGCTTTTACTATGGAACCAACAATAACAACATTTTCTATGGCCAAAGCAAGTACATTATGGCAATATGAAGTAGAAGAAAATGTGGCTACAATCACAGGTTATACAGGAACAGAAACCAATATTACCATTCCATCAACTATTGATGGATATACGGTTAAAGCAATTGGAAGAGCAGCATTTTATCAAAATACCAATATTAAAAGTGTTACCATTCCGAATACAGTAGAAGATATCGAAGAAGGAGCTTTTGCAGATTGTACGAACTTATCTAACATAACATTAGGAAATGCTGTACAATATATTGCCCCTTACGCATTTCAAAAAACAAAAATAACTTCTATTAATATTCCTGCATCAGTAGATAACTTAAACAATTTAGCATTTTTTCATTGTGAAAATTTAACACAAATTACCATAGCAGAAAATAACAAAGAATATAAGGCAATTAATGGAGTTGTATTTGATAAAGAAGTAACGCAAATTCTCTTTTATCCATATGCTAAAAAAGATACAACTTATACTATACCATCCACAGTAAAAAGAATTAGAGAAGAAGCCTTTATGAATAATTATTTACAAAAAATTGTTATTCCTAAAAGTGTGAATACAATCAAAACAGATTTATATTGCTTTACTACTCCAGCATTAACCACTATAGAAGTTAGTTCAGAAAATCCATATTTTGCAAGTGTCAATGGGGTACTTTTTAGTAAAGATAAGAAAACCATTTATGCCTATCCAGCAGGAAAAACAGCAGAAAGTTACACAATTCCAACAGGAACACAAATCATTGAGCAAAATGCTTTCTTTAAAGCCAAATATTTAAAATATGTTACCATTCCACAAACAGTAACAACAATGGAAGCAGTTGCTTTTCGTTATGCAGAGGGATTAGAAGAAATTACCATTCCTTCTAGTGTAACAGAATTTGGCTCAGGAATGTTTGGAGATTGTCCTAATTTAAAAAAGGCAACTATTAATGGCAATATGGAAATACTTTCGTATTTAACTTTTGATGAATGCCCTATGTTAGAAGAAGTAATTGTTAATGGAAATATAGAAACCATTGCTAAAGGAGCATTTTATAAATGTCCTAAACTTACCAAAGTTACCTTACCAGATAGTCTTAAAACTATCATTAACCAAGCATTTTTCTATTGTAACTCATTAAAAGCAATTACTATTCCTAAAAATGTAGAAATTATAGAAGCAGCAGCTTTTTATGATTATACTAGACCACCAGAATACGAAGCAGATATACAATTAGATATTAGTAAAACACAATTAAAGAAACAACCAGATGGAAGTTATATAGCAGGCTATAGCTATTCTGTAAAAGGAACAAGAGATTATGAAAAGGCATACCAAGTATTAGATATAGTTAACCAATATAGACAACAAAATGGATTAACACCATATGTGATGGATGAGTCTTTATTAGAAACAGCAATGATAAGAGCAGCAGAAACAGTAGCTTTATTTGATCATACCAGACCAAATGGTATGATGTATGATACAGCTATTACCAGAAACTGGTCTATTTGTGGAGAAAACATAGCATGTTATCAAAGAACAGCACAAGATGTTATGAATAGTTGGATGAATTCGGACGGCCATAGAGGAAATATTTTAAGAAATTATTTTGATTCTATAGGAATAGGATGTTTCTTAGCAGATGATGGAAATTATTATTGGACACAAGTATTTATTAAAGGAGAAGGAACACCACCTACAACAAAGCCAGCAAATAAGTCTGTTGTGGAAAACATTTTAATTAGAAATAGTTATCTACCTTTTAGAGATGTGTCAGAAAGTGAGTGGTACTATCAAGCAATACAATACAATGTATCTCACCATTACATTTTGGGAACAAATTCATCAACTTTTCAACCAAATACAAAAATTTCAAGGGCTATGATGGTTACCATTTTATGGAGAATGGTAGGAGAACCAAAAGTAACCAATGGAAAAAATTTCCCAGATGTAAAAACAACGGATTATTATTATAATGCCGTAAAATGGGCATCAGCTAAAGGAATTGTAAATGGATATAACAGTGGAAAATTTGCACCAAATGATAATATAACTAGAGAACAGCTAGCCGTTATTTTACAAAACTATTCAAAATATATGAAACGAGATGTATCGAAAACAACCAGTTTAAGCAAATTTAAAGATGGGTACAAAACCACAGGATATGCACAACCAGCTGTAAAATGGGCAGTAGCAACAGGTGTTATGTCAGGAAAAGATAACGGAACAAGACTAGATCCACAAGGAACAGCAACTAGAGCAGAGGCAGCAGCTATGATTTATAATTATTTCACAAGAATGAAATAGAGGGGGAAAAACAATGAATAAAAAATTCATAAAAATTAGTTTATTAATTATTTTGGCAATATGTGTACTCATGTTAACCACTTACACATATGCAAGCCAAGCTAATACAGAAGCAGTAGAAATGACTACCATTATTACACAACCAAGTGAAGGTATGATAGAACAAGGCAAAGTAATGAATGTAGAAAAAATAGAAAAATCAGTAGAAATGTCTGGAGCAAAAGAATTTGCCAACCATCTATTTTGGTTATCCAGAGAATATGATATGGAAGATGTGAATCGTGATTTAAAAGAAAAGGTAACTTTACAAAGTACAGATGCTTCTTATCAAACTTTAGAAAAAATGGCAAATGGAAAATTGTATTTATACTTAGGATTACATATAGACAAACCAGAGGGAATGCAAAAAATAGAATTACTTAATGCAGAAGGAATTAATTTATTAGATGTACAAGACTTCAGTTTTTCAGAAAAATTAGCAGATGGTTCTTACAATTATTACTTAGAATATGCATTTAAAAATGGTAATGAATGGGCACAAGGAGCAGGATTTGCCAATGTTAATCAAAAAATGACAGTATGTTATTATGCAAATGAAGAAGATAAAGAGCCAGCATCATCTAGCGAACTTATACTTACTCCAGTAAACGAAACAAAAGCTACTACTACACCATTTGAAAGTTATATATTAACAGAAAATTCAGAATGGAAAAAGGTAGAATATAATCAATTTGACGAAGGAATTGTAGGAGTAAACGGAGATAAAGCAAAAGAACTAATAGATAACATTAGTTATGATAAAAATACACAAACTGTAACCTTCCATAACATAGGAACGGGATATGATAATGAACTAATTAGAGTAGCTACACCAAATATTCATGTAATAGGAGAAAATGTATTTGCAGAACTATTTTGTGCAAGTATGAAAACAACTATTACGATGGATGCAGGGGCAACCATGAGAACATTTATTACACGACTAGCCACAGATGAATCAGAAGTAAAATATGGAGAAGAAATTGAAGAAACTTTTCAATATACCTATACAGCCGGAAAAACTATTTACGTAAAAAAGAATAATTATTTAACGAGTACTAAACTACAATTCAAAGATGTAAAAAAAGGCGATTGGTTTTATGAAGCAGTAAAATATAATACAGAAAGAGGATTTATCAGAGGTGCCAATGATACAGAGTTTAAACCTGAAACAAACATTTCAAGAGGAATGATGGTTACTATTTTATGGAGAATGGTAGGAGAACCAAAAATAACAGGAGGAAAGAGTTTCCCAGATGTTAAAACTAGTGACTATTACTATATTGCTGTGAAATGGGCATCAGCTAAAGGAATTGTAAATGGATATAACAGTGGAAAATTTGCACCAAATGATGATATAACCAGAGAACAATTAGCAGTAATTTTACAAAATTACTCCAAATATATGAAAAGAGATGTATCTAAAACCACCAGTTTAAGCAAATTTAAAGATGGGTATAAAACCACAGGATATGCACAAACAGCAGTAAAGTGGGCAGTAGCAACAGGAGTTATATCAGGAAAAGATAAAGGAACAAGACTAGATCCACAGGGAACAGCAACTAGAGCAGAAGCTGCAGCTATGATTTATAATTATTTTACAAGAATGAAATAGGGGGATGAGTTTATGAAGAGAAAAATGGGAATAGGAATAGCTTTATTCCTAATCACTTTATGTAGTATATTTTTTATACAGGGAAAAGTAGATGCAGCGACAGTATATAATGATGAAATTAGTTATGAAGAAGAATATGATGGAACTATTACAGTACGTGCAGCAGGAGAGTATATAGAAAAAGCAACGATACCTTCTACTATTAATGGAAAAACTGTAACCAAGATAGATTATTCAGGTTTTCAAAATTGTAAATATTTAGAAACCGTTACATTGCCTAGTACTATCAAAGAAATAGAAGCTTATGCTTTTGAAGGTTGTACTTCTCTTACAAGTATTAATATTCCATCACAAGTAAAAACAATACCTTATTGGGCTTTTCAAAATTGTTCTTCTTTAAGAAATATTAATCTTTCTAATGTGACAAAGATAGAACCATATGCTTTTAATGGATGCTCTAGTTTAACATCTGTTACATTTTCTGCTAATTTACAATCTATTGGAGACGGAGCATTTAAAGATACTAAAGCACTAAAAACAGTAAATTTACCTTCTCAATTAACATATTTAGGAGATTCTGCATTTGAAGCAAGTGGATTGACTAGTATTACAATACCTACTAGTGTAAAAGAAATGCCAAGTAATTATGGAGCATTTGAAAATTGCAAATCCTTAAAAACAGCAACAATTAATGCTTCTGTAACAAAAATACCATATAATTTATTTAAGGATTGCACTGCTTTAACAACAGTAAAATTTTCAAGCTCTAGTCCAGTAATTAATTTTGATCGTTACGTATTTTCAGGATGTTCTTCACTTACTAATGTAACGTTACCACCAAAATTACAAAATATTTCTAACTATTGTTTTGAAAATTGTACAGCGCTTACTACAATTACTATTCCAGATACAGTAACAACAATAGGAGTACATGCATTTTCAGGGTGTAGTAAGTTATCTAGTATAAAAATTCCTTACGGAGTAAAAGAAATACAACAGTATGCGTTTTCAGATTGCACATCATTAAAAAATATTTACTTTACAAAGTCAATACAAGAAATAGAAAAATGGGCATTTGAAAATTGTTCTACAAGTAATTTGAAGATATATGGCTATTCTGGTACAGCTGCTAAATATTTTGCACAAGAAAATGGTTATTCTTTTACAGAATGTACACCTGTATCTAGCATAAAAATAAGTGGAAATACTTCTGTAGTTAAAAAATCTAGTGTTACTTTAAAGGCCAATGTTTCTCCAACTAATGCCTATAACAAAACTGTAAAATGGTCAAGTAGTAACCCTAGTATTGCTTCAGTTTCTTCTTCTGGAGTGGTAACAGGTAAAGCAATAGGAACAGCAACCATTACAGCTATGGCAACAGACGGAACAGGAGCAAAAGGAACTTATATAATTACAGTAAAAGCAACAGATTTACCATTTAAAGATGTAACAGTGGATGAGTGGTATTATGGAGCAATAAAATATACATATCAAAAAGGAATTATCAAAGGAGCAAATGATACAGAATTTAAACCAAATGTCAATATTTCAAGAGGAATGATGGTTACTATTTTATGGAGAATGGTAGGAGAACCAAAAATAACAGGAGGAAAGAGTTTCCCAGATGTTAAGACTAGTGACTATTACTATAATGCCGTAAAATGGGCATCGGCTAAAGGAATTGTAAATGGATATAACAGCGGAAAATTTGCCCCAAATGATGATATAACAAGAGAACAATTAGCAGTTATTTTACAAAATTACTCAAAATATATGAAACGAGATGTATCCAAAACAACCAACTTAAGCAAATTTAAAGATGGATATAAAACAACAGGTTATGCACAACCAGCAGTAAAATGGGCAGTAGCAACAGGAGTTATATCAGGAAAAGATAAAGGAACAAGACTAGACCCACAGGGAACAGCAACTAGAGCAGAAGCTGCAGCTATGATTTATAATTATTTTACTAAAATAAAATAGACAAAAGGAGAACTTGGAATATAAAATAGCAAGTTCTCCTTTTTCTAAACTATTTTGGAAAACATAAAAAAATGATTGAACAGATAAGAAATAAATGATATAATTTTTCCAGATAAAGGAGAAATAAAAAATGAAAAAAATAGTAAAAATTTGTGTACTACTTTTAGTAATCATTATAATAGCAAATATATGGTTACCAATACATAGCTTAGCGGTAACAAAAAAACAAACTATGATAAAACCAATTCAAGCTAATGGTAATGGCATAGAAGCTTTTCCACAAAGTTATCAAACTTTACTAAAAAAATTGGTAAATACAACAGGACATACCAATTGGAAATTTCAAGCTTTTTATACAGATATAGATTGGAATGAACTAATTAGTAATGAAACCATACATTTAACTAATACGATAGCGTTGTCAGATAGTTATCCATCTTCTTGGTATTGTAGTTGTCATAAACAAGGAGATGTAGGATACTATTGTGCTTCAAAAGAAATTATTAGTTATTATTTAGACCCGAGGAACTTTCTAACAGAACCAACCATTTTTCAATTTTTAAATTTGTCTAATACTACAGAGGTATCAGTTAGTCAAATTGAAAAAGCAGTGGAACAAACCTTTTTAGATGGAAGTGCCAATGGAATGAGATATGCTCAAATGATTTATGATGCAGCAAAAGCTTCTGGAGAAAATGCTTATAGCATTATATGTAAAATTTTTCAAGAATTAGGAAGAGGAAAAAAAGGAGAATTACCAGAAGTCGTATCAGGCAAAGATACAGAGTATCCGAATACATATAACTTTTTTAATTATGGAGCAACAGATGGAGAAAATAATAGAAAAAGAGCATTAGCCTTTGCAGCTCAAGAAGGATGGAATACACCATACAAAGCTATGGTAGAAGGAGCTAAAAAAATTGCTAGCAATTATTTGCAACAAGGGCAAAATACCAAATATACTTTTAAATTTGACATAGTAGGAAATGATACCAGTGAAATGTTTTCACATCAATATATGACCAACATTGAAGATCCTTTAGGACAAGCTTTAAACTTATATGATATGTATAATGCTAATGGACTATTGAATCAAGAATTAACATTTATCATACCCGTATATAAAAATATGCCAACATATGTAAAATTGCCAAGCACAGAAACAGGCAATTTAGGATATGTAAGTTCTAATGCAACTTCTGTATATTTGCGAAATGGACCAGGAGGAGTAGGCAGTGGATATACCAATATTATGGCTTTACGAAAAGATACCATAGTACAAATTTTACAAACAGGAATCAATGGTTGGACAAAAGTTTCTTATCAGGGAATTGTAGGGTACATGGCAGAACAGTATGTAACCCCTGTTAATCTAAAAAAAGATGTTTATCAAGTGCCTAACAGTTCAGAATTACCATTTGAAGATGTATCGGCTGATGAATGGTATTATGAAGCAATTCGATATACATATCAAAAAGGTATCATTAAAGGAGCAAATGACACAGAATTTAAACCAAATACCAAAATTTCAAGAGGTATGATGGTTACTATTCTATGGAGAATGGTAGGAGAGCCAAAAGTAACAGGTGGAAAGAATTTTCCAGACGTAAAAACTAATGACTATTACTACTATGCCGTAAAATGGGCATCAGCAAAAGGAATTGTCAATGGATATAACAGTGGAAAATTTGCACCAAATGATGACATAACCAGAGAACAATTAGCCGTTATTTTACAAAATTACTCAAAGTATATGAAACGAGATGTATCCAAAACAACCAACTTAAGTAAATTTAAAGACGGATATAAAACAACAGGTTATGCACAACCGGCAGTAAAATGGGCAGTAGCAACAGGAGTTATATCAGGAAAAGATAAAGGAACAAGGCTAGACCCACAAGGAACAGCAACCAGAGCAGAAGCATCTGCTATGATTTATAATTATTTTACAAAAATAAAAGGAGATAGGTAAAAATGAAAAAGATAATAGCTAGTTTATTTGTCATTATATTACTTAGCATATACATTGTGCCAGTAAGTAGTTTAGCCGCAACAACTAAAGCATTAACTTCACAAGACTTAGTAAGAATTAAAGGATATACCATTAGCAAAAATACAACAATCAGTCAAGTTAATAAAGCATTAGGAAAACCAAAAATAGAAGGAATTTCAGCTTTTGGTGGTAAATCGTATTCCTATTATGATTCTACATATACATGGTATGTATATGTAGAAACTAACAGTACAGGAGAAATTAAAGGCTGTGGAGCAGTAGGAAAAGGTTTTGAAACATTTAGATTATCCTATGGTGACCGCTATAATGGAACCTATTACTTTTTATCTGGTAGTGTTATCATTGATAATGATAGTAAGGCACTAGGAATATTTATGTATAATTCTTCACAAGCAGAAGCTGATCAATATTGGCAAACGTATATGAGTGATGGAAAATACTTATATGATTTACAAAGACATTCCATTATTGTTAGTCATGTGCTTGCAACTCAAAATAATGATGCATTTCCTCAAACATATATAGACGAAGATTTGTTTTATATGAATGAACAATTAAAAGCTAATGGAACAGACTTATATCAATATGGAATAGACACCGGAAAAACAAAATATATTTCATTAATTATGATGAGAACAAATCAATTCTTTAGTGAACTTCCTAATCCTATAGGACTAGCAAAAAGCACTCAAAATTATTCAAAACCAGAAAATTATCAATATTTATTTTATGATGTGAAAGTAACAAGTCAAAACCCAATAAAATATACAACAACATTATTATTTATTGATCCAAGTTTTATAGAACAAAAAAATACAGTAGAATTAACACAAAAAGAGAAAAATTTGTTAGCGAAAGTAAAAAAATATAGCCAATTAGAAGCAGAACATCTAAAACAAGCAAATGAATTTTATGAAAAAAATAATAGTTATTATGAAATAACACCAGTGTATAAGAACTTACCACTTACTGCAGGAAAATGGAATGAAAAGGCTTTACAAACAGCAACTGATTATATTAATATGGCAAGAGTAGGAATGGGACTTACACCATTAACATTGAATAAAGAAATAGCAGATGCTGCACAATATAAAGCTACTTTAGTTTCTTATATGAATGCCAATGATATGGAAACAGGCCACTACCCAAAAAAGCCAGAAGGAGTAAGCAATGATTTCTATAACAAAGCACAAAGTTATATGACAGAAAATTTGTATATGGGAGATGTACAATCAAGTGTAAGTAATGCTTTAAATGATGGTTATGGAGATCCTGTAGGTTGTGGGCATCGATACAATTTATTAAATCCGGCACATACGCAGTGGGGTGTTGGCTCTACTGCTAGTCAAGGAGTACATAAATTTTCCGGCTCATCAGCAAATCAAGAAGAACTTGTGGCATGGCCAAGCAATGGAGTTTTCCCTATGGATTTAGCAGGCAACTCTATTGGCAATTGGACAGCAAAATTTTATAAAAATTATCAAGTATCTTCTCAAACAGAAGTAACCATTAAATGTTTAAATAATGGAAAAACATATGAAATCACGCAAGAAAATAAAAATAATTCTGGAAAATTGTTAAGAAATACCGGAAGTAACTTATTAACATTTAGAGATGATAACATTACCTATGAAAATGGAGATGTTTTTGAAATTACTTTGCATAATGTAACAGATAGCACAGGAAAATTAACAGATTATACCTATAGAAGTGTATTTAAACAATTCTTTGCAGAAAATAATACAGATGTAACAGATATTCAAGTAGATGCTACAAATGTAAAGATTGTTCCAGGAGGAAGCAAAAAAATAAAAGTAACTTTTGTACCAAATGATTCGGTTCAAATACTTACGTTTACATCTTCTAACGAAAAAGTAGCAAAAGTTAGACAAGATGGATTAATTACAGCAGTAGGAAGTGGAGAGGCAACTATTAGTATTTCTTGTGGAAATATTGAAAAACAAGTTAAAGTAACCATATTGCCTTTTAAAGATGTTCCAACAGATGCTTGGTATTATGAGGCTTTGAGATATACATATCAAAAAGGCGTTATTAAGGGAGCAACAGATACACAATTTAAAGCAGATGTTAATATATCTAGAGGTATGTTTGTTACTATTTTGTGGAGAATGGTCGGAGAACCAAAGATAACAGGAGGAAAGAACTTCCCGGATGTTAAAAGTAGTGATTACTACTATAATGCAGTAAAATGGGCATCAGCAAAAGGAATTGTTAATGGGTATAACAGTGGAAAATTTGCACCAAATGATGATATAACCAGAGAACAGCTAGCAGTTATCATACAAAACTATTCTCGTTATATGAAGAAAAAAACTTCTCAAACTACTAGTTTAAGCAAATATAAAGATGGTTATCAGGTAACAGGCTATGCACAACCAGCAGTAAAATGGGCAGTAGCAACAGGAGTTATATCAGGAAAAGATAACGGAACAAGACTAGACCCACAAGGAACAGCAACCAGAGCAGAAGCAACAGCTATGATATATAATTACTTCACAAAAGTACGATAAATTAGGTAACAGACAATATTTTGCAATTTTAAGCTTTTTGTGCTATAATAGCTGTATAGAAAAAAGAATTAAAGGAGGCGTTACTATGGGAATTTTAAGTCGTATACGTGATTTTATGCAAGGTTCCAATAATGCTCCAGTAGTACAAGAAGACCCATATGCCAAAACAAAATTAGCTACAGAAATTGTGAATATGGTAGATAAAATAAAAAGAATCAATAGTTTTGATAGTAGTATTTGGAACTATAACAATATAACTACTTATGAATTGCAAAGAAGAAGTCTACAAGAATTACAACAAATGCATTCTACTTTAAATAATAGACTTGCAGAATTATATCAACAAAGGCAAAAGCCAAATCCAACTAGACAATCATTAGAAGAAAGTAAATGGACAGGACAAAAACCTAGAAATATGACAGAACATGACTTTGATAGATTTCAACGAGAAGAAGATAGATAGAATGCAAAAGGTAGTAAAAAATGAATAACAAAAGTAATAAGGGTAATACAATTGGGTATTACTCTTTTTTGTAGTAAAAGTATATATAGCATAAAAATAAACAAAAATGTGATAAAATAATAAAAAAAGCTTGCAAAAGTGTGACAAAATGTATAAAAATATTTACAAAAGTGTGATTTTACAGAATCCTTAAATAAACTACTTGAAAAAGTAAAATAAATAGTATATGATAAACAAAAAATATGAGGTGACTAAACAAAAAATGAAAAACGTAAAAATTATTGTAGCAACACATAAACAATATTCCATGCCAGAAGAAAATATGTATATACCATTACATGTAGGAAAAGAAGGAAAACAAGACTTGGGATATGTAGGAGATAATACCGGAGAGCATATATCCCATAAAAATAATTATTATTGTGAATTAACAGGTATGTATTGGGCATGGAAGAATTTAGATGCGGAATATATAGGATTATGTCACTATAGACGTTATTTTACAAAAGCTAAAAAGGTTGCCAAAAAAGAAGAGCAAAAATTCAAGCAGGTACTACATGAAGCAGAAGTTCAAAAAATGTTAGACTATACAGATATTATACTACCGAAAAAAAGAAAATATTATATTGAAAACTTATATGACCACTATAAACATACCTTACATGAAGAACCATTAGCAGAAACAAGAAAAATTATGGAAGAAAAATATCCTCAATATATAGAAGAATTTGATAAGTTACATAAAAGAACATCAGCGCATATGTTTAATATGTTCATTATGAAAAAAGAAATTTTAGATGCTTATTGTACATGGCTTTTTGATATATTATTTGAATTAGAAAAAAGATGCAATCCAGCACAATATGAAGCTTTTCATGCACGATATTTAGGAAGAATTTCTGAATTATTATTAGATGTATGGATTAATCAAAATGAAAAAAATTATGAAGAAGTAAAAGTTATGGATATGCAAAAAGTAAATTGGGTAAAAAAAGGAACTAGTTTTTTACAAGCAAAATTTATAGGAAAAAAATATGATAAAAGTTTTTAAAGGGGAAACATGGAAGAATTAATTAGCGTAGTTTTACCAATATATAATGTAGAAAAATATTTAGATAAATGTATACAAACAGTATGTAATCAAACATATAAAAACCTAGAAATTATATTAGTAGATGATGGTTCACCAGATAATTGTCCTAAAATGTGTGAAGAATATGCAAAACACGATAGTAGAATACAAGTCATTCATAAGAAAAATGGAGGGCTATCAGATGCAAGAAATGCAGGAATAAAAAAAGCTACAGGAAAGTATATAACATTTATAGATTCAGATGACTATGTAGCTTTAGACTATGTAGAGTTTTTATACCAAACTATAAAAAAAGCAAACAGCCAGATGGCAATTGCTGCACATCAAGTTCTTTATGATAGTGGAAAGGTAATAGAAAAAGCAACTCATGAAAATAGTGTATTGACACCTAAAGAGGTATTAGAAAGAATCCTGTATGATGAAGGAATTGATTTATCAGCATGGGGAAAATTGTATGAAACACAATTATTCCAAACGGTTAAATTCCCAAAAGGAAGAGTTTTTGAAGATGCGGCAACTACCTATCGCTTAGTAGATGAATGTACAACTATAGCAGTTCATTCTGAAAGTAAATATTATTATATCATTCGAGGAAATTCAATTACAAATGCCACTTTTTCACCTAAAAAAATGGATTTAGTGCTTTCTACTAAAGAAATGGCAGAATATACAAAGAAAAAATATCCAGAATTAGAAAGTGCAGCAAACAGAAGGCTTATGTATGCTTATTTATCGACATTATCACAATTAGCCAAAAGCAAAGAAAAATTTCCAAAAGAAGAAAAAGAATTAATGACATATATAAAAAAACAGGGAAATGCAGTATTACGAGATAAACGTGCCAAAAAAAGAGACAAACTAGGCATTATATTTGCTAAACTAGGATTTCCAGCATATTGTTTCTTTTGGAAAATGTATTTAAAAATAACGAAGAGAGTATAATGTATAATTTTATCAATAAAAAACAACAAAGAGTAGAAAAAGATATTGCAAAAAAGAAGAAAGTTTTGTAAAATAAAAGTACAAAAAATGAAAAAAGAAGGGAACAAAAGAGAATGCAGAGCCTAAAAGCCTTGATATACTATATATATATATATATATCGACAAAATTTAATGAAAGAATAAAAAATAAAATTGATACTAATAAAATCAAAATCTATAGCAAAAAGAAGCCTGTAATAGACACAGGTTAGTTTTGCTATAGATTTTTTGTGTTAAAAAAGAAAAATATAAATCAAGGAAGGGAAAGAAAAATGAAAGAAAAAAGAAAAAATAAGCAAAGAACTTCACAAGGTGTAACCCTAATTGCGTTAGTGGTTACCATCGTTATTTTAATTATATTGGCAGCAGTAAGTATCAATATGGTGTTAGGAGACCAAGGCATATTTAAAAAAGCACAGGAAGGTGCTAATTCTATGCATGATGCAGAAGTAAATACTCAGGCAGGATTTAATAGTATTACAGATGAAATAGATAAAATTACAAGTGGACAAGGAGGAGTAACTCCACC
>CALWZX010000003.1 GCA_944386125.1 uncultured Clostridia bacterium
ATCTATTGAAGACTGAAAGCCTTTCATTTCAAAGGCTATCAGTCTTTTACTCTTTTTCAACTGTCAAATTTGAGATTATATATTATTCTTTTGGTTAATTCTATAACATTTCGGTTACAATTACATTACAAAAATATTACATTTTATTTACCTAATGTATAAATTATGCCAATGCAAATAAAGAGAATATGATATGGAATAGAATTTCTACGAAAATTCCAATGACCAACATATTCTCTTTATTTGTATTAGTACGATTATTTTACTTTATAATTGTTTAATTCTTTCTGCAATTTCCTTGGTTATTCCTTTTACTTGCATTAATTCTTCTATACTTGCTTTTTTTATTTTTTCTACACTTCCTAAAGTTTGAAGAAGTGCTTTTTTCTTTACAGGTCCAATTCCTTCTATTTCATCTAATTCTGATTGTGTCATACTTTTATTACGTAATTTTTTATGATAACTAATAGCTGTATCATGCACGGTATCTTGAAAAAGTGTTATCTTTTTCATTAATTCCTCTGATATTGTTAATTCCTCTCTTTTATCATTCATTAATGCTCTGGTTTGGTGTTTATCATTTTTTACCATTCCCAATACTGGTATATGAATTGCATAACTTGCAATTGCTTCTTGTGCTGCATGAATTTGTGTAATTCCTCCATCTACCAATATTACATCTGGTAGTTTTCCAAAACCTCCATTTTCATTTTCTATAGAATGGCGTATTCTTCTTGTAATAACTTCTTTCATACATTGTGGGTCATCTTGTTGAAATACTGTTTTTATGCGGAATGTTCTGGATAAATTCTTTTTTATAACTCCATCTTGCATAACACACATACCTGCTACCATATATGTTCCTGAGATATTAGAAATATCGTAACATTCTATTTTTCTTGGCATTTTATCCAATGCCAAGACTTCTTTTAATTCTGCTAAGGTATCATATTTATTTTGCTCCTTATTCTTTAAAGTTATCATAGCGTTGTTTTCTGCCATTTCTACTAAACGCAACTTTTCCCCTTTTTGAGGAGTTTTTATTTGTACCTTCCTTCCTGCCTCTTTTGTAAGCCATTCTTCTATAATTTTTTTATCTTCTATTTCTTCTCTCATCATAATTTTGTTAGGAAGCACATTATTTTCTACATAATATTGTTTTACAAATTCTGATAGAATTTGGCTATCTTCTTCATCTACCAAATCATTAAAAAAGTAATGTTCTCTCCCTAACATTTTGCTTTTTCTTACAAAAAATATTTCTATACATACTTCAAATTGTGTTTTAGCAATTCCTATAACATCTATATCATTTTCTGTAATGTTAGAAACTTTTTGCCTTTCCGATATTTTTTCTATTGCCATTTTTTTATCTCGCAGATATGCTGCTTTTTCATATTGTCTATTTTCGGCTGCTTCTTTCATTTCCTTCTCTATTTGCTTTTCTATTTTATCTGTTTTACCTTCCAAAATTTCTATTACTTCTTGTACTTGTTTATGATAGTCTTCTTTAGAGATATATCCCATGCAAGGTGCAAAACATTTTTTTATATGATAATTCAAACAAGGTCTATCTCTATATTTAAACGTTCTACATTGTCTAATTTTAAACTTTTCTTTGATAAAGTCTATCATCTCTTTAGCAGCACCAGCATTAGCATATGGGCCAAAATACTTTGCTCCATCATTTAAAATTTTCCTTGTGATATACACTGATGGGAAGTCATCTTTTACATTAATTTTTATATAAGGATAGGTTTTGTCATCTTTTAATAATACATTAAACTTTGGTCTATTCTTTTTTATTAAATTACATTCTAATATTAAAGCTTCTGCTTCATTATCTACAACAATATATTCAAAATGATCAATTAAAGCTACCATATTTTGAATTCTTTTGGTTTTATTGTTTTTTCTAAAATATTGTCTTACCCTATTTCGTAAAGAAATGGCTTTTCCTACATAAATAATATTGTCATCTTTATCGTGCATGATATATACGCCTGGCTTTGCAGGCAACTTTTTTAGTTCTTCTTCTATATGAAACATTTTCTTTTTCTCCTTATATGTTATTGTAACTTGTTTTTTTTACTTGTGCAAGAGTTTATTTATATTTTTGTATTGACAATTGTGTCGAAAAATGTAACAATAATGGTAATAGGTTTGAAAAGGGAGGGGATTTTTATGTATTCAACACCATATTATTATGACTACTCTTATGATTTTGATGCAAGTAATGCTGCGTTTGCTATGTTTGGTGGAATGCTTGCAGGAATGTTGATATTCATCATGTTAATTGTTTTAGTAGTAGCAATTATCCAAATTATTGCTATGTGGAGAATTTTCTCTAAAGCAGGAGAAAAAGGATGGAAATCATTAATTCCTATTTATAACCTAGTGGTTTTATTCCAAATTTCAGGGGTATCTCCTTGGTTGATTTTACTTTACTTAGCTAGTTGGATACCATTTATTGGATGGATAATTCCTTTGGCTTTAACTATTTACTTAGATTGTAAACTATCTAAAGCCTTTGGACAGAGTTCTGGCTTTACAGTAGGATTAATTTTATTACCATCTATTTTCTATCTCATCTTGGCATTTGGAAAATCACAATATGTTGGACCTCAAGAAAACTAAAAACGTGGTACCCCCACGTTTTTTTATGGCTATTTATTTAGACGATTGGATAATTTGTTGCAAAGGACTTGCAACTTTTTTTATTTTATTGTAATATAATACATTAAGAAAGGTAAACAAATATGATTAATAGCGCCTGGACAATGTTTTTATATTGTTGACGAGGAAGAAACTTATCGAAATATTCGGCGGATGGTTTCTTGGTATGTTACTTACCACAAGTATTATGGCAAAACCTAATAGTGATATTAGAACAAATCCATATACAGGTAACTTTGTTTATCCTTTTTAAGTTATGCATTTTTTATGCAAATTTTAAGGAGGTTTTTTTATTATGTGCGGAATCGTAGGTTACGTAGGAGAGAAAAAGGCCACTCCTATTTTAATTAATGGCCTTTTAAGATTAGAATATCGTGGTTATGACTCAGCAGGAATTGCTGTGTTAGAAAAAGACCACATAGATGTAAGAAAGGATATTGGTAGAGTTAAAAACTTACAAGAAAACAACCATGTGGAAGAATTATCAGGAACAACAGGTATTGCTCATACTAGATGGGCTACTCATGGGAAACCATCTAAGGAAAATTCTCATCCTCATTTAGATAATAGCAAAAATTTTGCAGTTGTTCATAATGGAATTATTGAAAATTATAGTGAATTAAGAGAATTTTTAACCAAACAAGGATATACTTTTTATTCACAAACCGATACAGAAGTAATTCCTAACTTAATTCACTATTACTATCATAAAAATGGAGATACTTCTTTAGTAAATGGATTTTTAAGAGCAGTAACTGATACTTGTAAAGTTTTAAAAGGAAGTTATGCTATTGAAGTTTTAAATAAAGATTTTCCTAATACTGTAATTGTGGTTCGTAAAGATAGCCCTTTAGTTATTGCAAAGGGTGATAAAGAAAACTATATTGCTTCTGATATTCCAGCAATATTATCCTATAGTAAAGATTTTTATTTATTAGAGGATAATGAATTTGCTATTATTACTACAGATGAAATACATTTTTATGATGCTGATTTACACGAACATGAAAAACACGTTAAAAGTATTGAATGGGATGCTTCTGCCTCTGAAAAAGATGGATATGAAGATTACATGCTAAAAGAAATTTTTGAACAACCAAAGGCAATTCGTGAAACTATTGGAACAAGATTTCAAGATCATACTTGTCGTTTCGAAGAATTACCTTTTTCTAAAGAATATTTACAAAGTTTAACCCAAATTTATATTGTTGCATGTGGTACTGCTATGCATGCTGGATTGGTTGCAAAAAATATGATAGAAAAATTGTGTCATATTCCTGTTACTGTAGATATAGCTTCTGAGTTTCGTTATCGTGACCCTCTTATCTCTTCTCATACTTTATGCATTTATATTAGTCAATCCGGAGAAACAGCAGATACTATTGCTGCATTAAAATTAGCTAAAGCACAAGGAGCTAAGACACTTGCTATTTCTAATGTAATTGGTAGTTCTATTACAAGAGAAGCAGATTATTCAATATATACTCATGCAGGTCCAGAAATTGCTGTAGCTTCTACTAAAGCATATACTGCTCAAGTTACTCTTTTAAGCTTACTTGGTATTTATTTTGCACAATTACTTGGAACTAGCACACAAGAGGATTTAGCTCTTTTACAAAATGCAATTTTAGACCTTCCTAATCAAATTACAGAAGTATTAAAAGAAGAAAATCTACACATATTACAAAATATTGCTAAAAAAATCTATCAAGAAAAAGATATGTTTTTCTTAGGTAGAGGTGTAGATTACTGTGTTGCTTTAGAGGGGTCTTTAAAACTAAAAGAAATTTCTTATATTCATTCAGAAGCTTATGCTGCAGGTGAATTAAAACATGGACCTATTGCTTTAATTGAAAATGGTGTTACAGTCATTTCTATTTTAACAGATAATAAGTTAACACCTAAAACAGTAAGTAATATTCAAGAAGTAATTACTCGTGGTGCAAAAACGGTTGTAATTACTAATGATGAAGAGAATATAGATACTACCCATTATGATTTTGTTCTTACTATTCCTAAGACTTCTAGTTATCTTTCTCCTATTCTTTCTGTTATACCTATGCAATTGCTTTCTTATTATATTGCAAAGGAGAAAGGATTAGATGTAGATAAACCTAGAAATCTTGCAAAATCTGTAACAGTTGAATAATTTAATATAATATAAAAGAAGGTCTCTAAAAGAAACCTTCTTTTATATTATCATCAGCTTAATAACAATTAGAAGAATAGCTCCCGGTATTCCCAATATTCCTACTGTAATAGCTGTAATATAATTTAATCCTATATGAAATCCAAAAATTCCCCCAATTAAGTTTATAAAAAATATTAAAAATCCCCCAAGTAAAGAATTTAAGATTAATTTTCCTATTGTTTTTAGTGGCCATATAAAAAATCTACCTACTACAAATAAAAAAATTACACATCCTAAAAATATCATTACACTATTTGCTTCCACTTGCCTATCCCCCTCATCTTGCTTTTATTGTATGAAGGTGATTGGACAAATATTCCTATATTTTATATAGCTTCATGAAATTTAAGAGCAATTTGTTCTATCATGTTTAGCTGAATTCCTGCTTCTTTTGCTTCTTTCATTAAATAATTTAATTTAGCACGATTTGCTTTTATTTGATATGCATAACAATCAATTAATTCTCCTTCTGCATATTCATAATTTTTGGAAAGCTCGTCCAGCTCTTTTTTTGTTTTTAAAATATGAATCAGCATATCTTTTTGTTTTTCTTCTTCACTTTTTTCAATAATTCTCGTTTCTCTCATATATTCTTCTCTCATACACATTTCTCCTTTTCTTTTTTACATAGTATATTCCATTTTTAGGAAAATATACTATATATTACAATTCCTACACTCTGGATAATAAATAAATTCAATAAATTTGAAATGAATAAGTTATTACTTGCTTCAATTACTCCCAACTCTTTTTCTTCTTGTTGGTAATGTTTTTGCGCTTCAAAAAATGTCATTAATTCAGGAATACTTGTAATAAATCCTAATAAAATTCCTAAAATACTTTCTGGTATAGAAAATACCATTCCTAAATTATTTAAAACTACGCTAAGTTCATTTCCTACTATATACAATGTTACACTCGTTATTAATAGATAAATAGAATATTTGGTTACTGTCCACCCTCTCTTACGTACTTGTACCTCTTCTTTTATTATTTTTTCTTCGAGTTTCTTATCATCCTTTTGTAGATATTGATAATGCATTTTTACATTAATTCTATAGAAAATAATAAATACAATTAAAAATATAGGAACAATATAAAGATTCATTGGTATAGAAAAAATTTCTATTACTATAGGAATAACTATTGTTGCCATAACTAATAATAAACAAATTTGTATACCTTTATTTTTTAATACTTTTTGATTTTTACTAAAGAATATAGAGGCTATATATTGTACAAAATTAATTATATTTGAGCTTATAATATTAAAAACACTCGCTTGTAATAACCCTGAACTTGCAGAAAAACAGACTGTTAATAATTCCGGAACAGATGTTGCAATTCCCGCTATATTTCCTACAGTTTTAGGAGATAATCCTATAATTTCTGCTAAATTTCTTAGTATTTTTACTAAAATATATTTAGCTATTATAACAATCAATATAGCATATAGAATTAATTTTGCTAATTCTACAATCATTTTCTCTTCTTAACTCCTTTCTTTTTTATTATTCCTCCTTTTTTACATTTTAATCAAAAAAACTGTATAGAATTAATACTATACAGCTTTTGCTCTATCCAACATTTTTCTTTTCTTTTAGATGATCATATTTTAATTTTGTTGCCATCCCTCCTCTAATATGTCTTTCTGCTTTATTTTCATCTAATATCGCTCTTACTTGTGTTGCTAAAACAGGATTTATCCTTAATATACGTTCACTCAAATCTTTATGTACTGTTGATTTTGAAACACCAAACTTTGCAGCAGCACCTCTAACTGTATCTTTTGAATCTATAATATAGTGTGCAAGTGAAATTGCACGTTCTTCAATAGAAATACCTCTCATATTGTCCTAACTCCTTTATATGATTTCATTTGTTTAATTTTATTCTTATGATTCACAGGTTAGAACGAGGAAATGAAAATTCATGTAGGTATTCCTTATTTTTATATTTTTATACTTTAATAAACCCTATGTTAAATATTACTTTAACATAGGGTTTGCTTTTCTTTTTTCTCTTATTTTTGTTATTGCTGTAAATAATAAATTGAATATAATAAAGTTGATTACGGTTAAACATAATATGTAGATAATTTCTTTTTTCATCATAGTAAATGGTACTATATTAAACCACCAGCTTAGTACAGTTGCTCCCAATATAAATAATAATGCTACAACCATACAAACTAATACTCTGAAACAAGAAAATGGCAATTTTTTGTGTTCGCTTTTCCTTGCTTTTGTCATTGTAATTAGTAACAACATTGCAGAAAAAGCTGTTGCTATAACACATAAACTTGGATAAATTTCATCACTAATTCTACCTTGTGTATGTAATATAGAGAGAATCAATATTCCTGTAATTACTGTAAAAGCTGTTGGAATAGACCTTCTTATAATATTTCTTAGAAAATTTCCTCGAATTCTTTCATGATTTGGTTCTAATGCTAATACAAAAGATGGGAAACCTATTGTACATACACTAATTAAACTTAATTGAACTGGCATAAATGGATATTCTTGCCCTATTATAATAAACATGATAGCCATAACACTAGAATAGATAGTTTTAGTTAAGAACAACGAAGCGGAACGTTCTATATTATTAATGGTTCTTCTTCCTTCTGCTACTACTTGAGGCATGGATGCAAAATTAGAATCTAATAATACTAGCTGTGCTACATTTTTTGCAGCATCACTTCCATTTGCCATAACTATACTGCAATCCGATTCTTTTAATGCTAAAACATCATTTACACCATCACCCGTCATTGCTACTGTTCTTCCATTTTCTTTTAAACTCTGGATTAAAATTTTCTTTTGTGCTGGGGTAACCCTACCAAATATAGTATATTCTATAGCAGCCTTTTTCAATTCTTCTTCTGAAAGATGAGAAACATCTATATATTTTTCATAATGTTCTACTCCAGCTAAACTTGCAATTTTAGAAACAGTTATTGGATTATCTCCTGAAATAATTTTTATATCTACTCCCTGCTCTCTAAAATACTCTAAAGTCTTTTTAGCTTCTTTTCTAATTTTATCTGTAATGAATATAAAGCCAATAACTTCCATTTGCTCTGGTAAGTTGTTCTTCTTAAGTTCTTCTTTGGTATATACTAAACACATAACTCGATAGTTAGAAACATATTTTTCTATTTGTATTTGATAATTTTTATAACTTTCTTTTAATATAAATTCTGGAGCTCCCATAATATAGGAACCTTGATTTTCAAAAGTAATACCAGACCATTTTGTTTTAGAAGAAAAGGGAATTTTTATTTTTGCCCTAAATACTTCTTTTGGTTCTTTAAAATACTCTCGAATTGCTTCAATCGTTTGATTATTATCTGTAGATGCTTTTCCTATATTTGCTAAAATATTATATATTTCTTCTGGCGTCCTATTTTCTGCAACAAAATCTTTTACTTCCATTTTTCCTTCTGTTAAAGTTCCTGTTTTATCAAGGCAAAGAGTATCTACCCTTGCTAATGTTTCAATACAATATAATTCTTGTACTAAAACTTTTCTTCTAGAAAGCCTAATAACACTTACAGCAAGTACTGTACTGGTTAGTAATACTAATCCTTCTGGTATCATTCCTATAATTGCTGCTACTGATTTTAAAATTGCTTCTTTCACCGTTGCTTCTGGAACTTGCAATTGATTCCAAAATAAAATTAATCCGATAGGAATAATTGCTATAGATAAAATACGAATAATTTTATTTAAAGAAATCATAATTTCTGATTTTACTTTTTTTACGTATTTTGCTCCTTTAGAAATTTGTGCTGTATAATTTTCTTCTCCTACATGTTCTACTTTCGCCTTACAAATTCCACTTACAATAAAACTACCTGATAATAGCATTTCTCCTTTTGTTTTAGTAATAGCATTTGGCTCCCCTGTAATAAAAGATTCATCTACTTCTACTTCTCCTTCTTGTACAATACTATCAGTTGCAATTTGATCTCCTGTTTGAAAAATCACTATGTCATCTAAAACAATTTCTTCTATGTCAATTTCTTGCTTTTTTCCATCACGAATCACTTTTGCTTTAGATTGTGCTAAAATAGATAATTTATCTATTACTCTTTTAGAATGAATTTCTTGAATTGTACTAATTGCTGTATTGATAATAGCTATTAGCAAGAAGGTCATATTTTTGTAAGATCCAGTAGCAAAAATAAGAAATCCTAAAATAAGGTTCAATATATTAAAAAGTGTTATAAAATTTTCTTGTAATATTTGTTTAATAGATTTTGTTGGTACTTCATGATTATGATTCACTAAATTTTCTGTTTTTCTTTGTTGTACTTGTTCGTTAGTAAGACCAATTTCTATATTAGGTTTATACCTTTCTTCTTTCAAATTTCTTCGTTCCTTTCCCTTTATTGTTTTGTATTCTAGCATAGTTTATATGTATTTTCAATAATTCTTACAAAAGTGAAAGTTAGCTTTTTACTTCTTTTCGTTTTGCTATTACGGCCTTAATTTTTATTCCTTGTTCCATAAACATTTTTTCGTGTTCTGTCTGTATATTATCCCAAAAGTTTTCTTCATTTTCTAAATCATATGTCTTTTTAATAATCTCAAAACCTTTATCCTGAAAATAAAAAAAGCTATCTGCAAAGAGTTCATCATCGTCTGTTTTAAAATAAATTTCTCCGTCATCTACTAAGAATTCTTTATATTTTTCTAGTTGTCTTCTGTGAGTTAATCTTTTCTTTTTATGCTTTCCCTTTGGCCATGGATTACAAAAATTAATATAAATTCTTTCTACCCTATCTTCCTTTCCTAATATCATGCCAATTCTTTCAATATCCCACCTTGTTAGATATACATTTTCAATTTCTAAATTTGCTTCTTGATAAACAGCATCTATATTTCTTTTTGCTAATCCTAACATAGCATCTACCATATCAATGGCTAAATAATTAATTTGTTTATTTTTCGATGCTAATTGTGCAATAAAACTACCTTTTCCACATCCTAATTCTAAATGAAATGGAGCCTCATTTTTATATAGAGTTCTCCACTTATTTTTATATAATTCTGGTTCATCAATATAAAATTTACTTGCTTCTAATTCTGGCCTTGCCCATGGTTTAAAACGTATTCTCATATTTTTCCATCCTTTACTATTTTATTCGATTTATTATACCATATATTTTTAGCCATGACCATGGATTTATAAAAAATTTTTATCATTCACCTATTTACTTTTTTTTCCAATTGTGATATACTAAAAATTACCAATTACAAAGGAGGTAAATACCTATGCACACTAATAGCACCCCTTCAGCAATTGCGGGGTACAACCAGGCTTCTTTAGCAAGAAGGATTTCCAAATTAGGAATAGCCTACTTCTCAGAGGATATTGCTCCCTCTGAGAAAGCAATCATAAAGGCTATTCTCAAAGGAAATACCTTAGAGAGTATTCAGAGAAGTTAACAAAGGAAAACCACCATTTTTTACAAATTTGGTGGTTTTTCCTTATATATTAATCTTGAACATATTCATTTAGAGGTTTTACTCTATATTGTAATTCTGCTAATTTATCTGTACTTACATATCCTGGCCTTCCATTAATAACATCTGGTATTCTATTAACAATTGTTGCACAAGTAAGTTCAACTGTATTTGGTCTAGATACTACTATTGTAGTATTTGGCTCTCCTTCTATTGTCCATTCATTTTTATCATAATCTTCTGGTGCATATACCTTTCCAATGCATTGAGATTCTATCGTAATCCCTTCTTGTGTGGTTGTTGTAACTACTGCACTCATTCCTGTTGCATCTCCTGATTTTACAGTCATTCCTAATGTTGATGAAGCTATATCTCCATTATGTGTTTGTGGCACACATTTTTGTGTTTGTGATGTTACTGTTAGCCCTAACTTTGAACAAAGCCATCCATTAACATTCCACATATAAGATGGGGCATATTCTCCGCTATTAATTATTTTTTGTCTTTCTTCATCACTCATTCTATCAATAGAAGCAATTTTTTTATCAAACTCTTCTAAAGTAAGACCTGCTCCATGTGCCTCAGCTAAAGCAATTCCATAGTCTTCTACATTATAAGAAGAACTTCCTGTAATTTTAGTGATTTTATGAGTTGAAGCAGCAATTGCAGAAATTAATTCTCCCCAATAAATATCTTGATATCCACTTCCTACTATTGTACATCCATTTTCTTTAGCTAGTGTATCTATTTTTTCTGTTAGTGTTGGATTAGAATTAAATGGGAAAAATGCTTCTTCACAAGTAGAAATAGCATTGATTCCTAGTTTTGCACATAGCATAAAAGCATCTTCTATGTCTTTTAGCAAGCTCATTGTAGTAACTATAACAATATCTGGCTCTACTTTTTTTAATAATTCCTCTGCATCTTTTGCATCTGTAATAGTTACTCCTTTATGTTCTCCTCCCATAACTTGACTAATGTCTTTTCCTATTACTTTTGGGTTTACATCAATTGCTCCTACAATTTCGCCACCCTTTTCATAAACGTATCTCATGGTGTAAACAGCCATTTTTCCTGTACCATATTGTACAACTCTTACTGGTCTTTTCATCATATGCATCTTCCTTTCTTTTTTAATATATATATAAGTATTCCTATATATTACAAATTTATACTTTTGTTTTTAAATTGTAGGAGGATTTTCAAATAAACCTACAATAGCATTATATAATACTGTAACAATATTTATTATTAAATCTACTATAACTTTTATTGCTATATTTCCCTCGTAAATACTGATTAACCATTCACGTGTTGGAGGTATTACCCATAATACTGCAATTATTACTATCAAAATTCCAATAACTAAAAGTAAGTTTAATGTTTTTTTCCATGTCCATTTTTCTTTAATTCTATATCCTAAACTTCTTAAATAATCATAGTAAGCATTTTGTTGCTGCTCATTAATTTGTTGTTGCATTTTTTGTTGCTCTCTTGCAACTCTTTCATACTCTTTTCTAAATTGCTCTTGATAATAAGCATCTTGTTGTATTTGATTTTGCTGTATATTTTGAGATTGCTCATATATTTTATTTTGTTCTTCTATTTTTCTTTGCAATTCCCTTTTCTCTTCATTTGCTAATTCTTGGTCATATTTTGCTCTTTTATTAGCATCTGACAATATTTCATAAGCTTCATTAATCTCCTGCATTTTTTGTTTAGCCAATTCTTTATATTGTTCTTCTTGTAAATCTGGATGATATTTTTTAGCTAATACTTTATATGCCTTTTCTATTATTTCTTGAGAAGCTTTTGGATTGACTTCTAAAATTTCATAGTATTTTTTCATTGTTCCCTCTTTTATTCAAATTTTCTAGGTAAATTATATCATTTCTCTATAAAAAAGCATAGTATTTTTTGTAAAATTATGATATAATGTTTCAAAATCAATAAGGAGTGATAATTTTGAAATTAACATCTGACAACGAAACCTTAGCCGAAAATAAGGTATTAATATTATATATTTTAAATAAAATTGGAAAACCAATTTCTAATGATGCACTTCTTAACTTAGTGCTTGCTGTAACAGATATGAATTATTTTTATTTTCAACAATTTTTACTTGATTTATTAGAAAATGGTTATATTATTAATTATGTAAAAGACGATCATAGTTTTTATGATATTACTAAATTTGGTAAAGAAACCTTAGAACTTACACAAAATATCTTACCTGGTATTATTAAGTTACGTGTAGATAGTAATTTTAAAAATGAGTTAGAAACCTTTGAAGAAGAGCACTCTATTATAGCAGAATATACTCCTCGTAGTGAAGATTATTTCACAGTAAGTTGTAAAATTATTGAACATAATGATACTATTTTTGAAGTAAAAACTTTTGCCGGCTCTCGTGAACAAGCAAAAGAGATTGTAGAAAATTGGAAGAATCATGCTAATGAAATTTATCCTGAAATTTTAAATATTTTAACCAAAAAGCAAAAAGAAAGCAATTCTTAAGATTGCTTTCTTTTGCTTCCTTATTCATGTGTATTTTAATATTGTCTTCCCCAAACTACCATATGCTTTGCTGGTTTTCCACAGCATACACAAGTGTCTGATATATGTTCTTCTTTAAATGGAATACATCTTGATTTTGCTCCTGTTGCATTTTTGATTTTTTCTTCACATGCAGCATCACCACACCACATAGCTTTAATGTACCCTTGGTTTTCATTTAAATTTTTCTCAAATTCTTGCATACTTGTTGCTATAGTTGTTTTTTCTGCTACTCTTTTTTCGCATTCTTGGTACATAGACTGATGAATAGATTCTAAAACTTCTCCTAATTTTTCTTTTAGATTTTGTAATGGTACTTCTATTTTTTCTTGATTATCTCTTCTTACTATAATACATTTTTCTTCTTGTATATCACGTGGTCCTATTTCAATTCTTACTGGTACTCCCTTCATTTCCCAATCATTAAATTTATATCCAGGTGAAACATGATCCCTTACATCTATTTCCATTCTAAAATTTTCTTGTAAATCATTGTATATTTCTTGTGCTTTTTCTTTTACTCCTTCTTTATGCATAGCAATTGGTACAATTACAGCTTGAATTGGTGCTACTCTTGGTGGTAATTTTAATCCTCTATTATCTCCATGTGCCATAATAACAGCTCCAATTAACCTAGTACTAATTCCCCAAGATGTTTGATATGCATATTCTTCTTTTCCTTCTCTATTTTGAAAAGTTACATGAAAAGGTTTTGTAAAGTTTTGACCAAAATAATGGGATGTTCCAGCTTGTAATGCTCTACCATCATGCATTAATGTCTCTACTGTATATGTTGCCTCTGCTCCTGCAAATTTTTCGCTTTCTGTTTTAATTCCTCTTAATACAGGTATTGCCAATAAATTTTCAATAACATCTGCATAAATTTCTAGCATCTGCATTGTTCTTTCTTCTGCTTCTTTTGCTGTTTCATGAATTGTATGACCCTCTTGCCATAAAAATTCTCTTGAACGTAGAAACGGTCTTGTTTCTTTTTCCCATCTTAATACACTACACCATTGATTATATACAAAAGGTAAATCTCTCCATGATTTTAACCATTTTGCATATAGGGTTGAAAAGATTGTTTCTGAAGTAGGTCTAACACAGAGTCTTTCTTCTAATTCTTCTTCCCCTCCTTGTGTTACCCATGCTACTTCTGGTGCAAATCCTTTTACATGGTCTTTTTCTTTATTTAATAAGCTTTCTGGAATAAGCACTGGAAAGTATACATTTTTTACTCCTGACTTTTTAAACTTTTCATCTGTATAATTTTTTATATTTTCCCAAATAGCATATCCATATGGTTTAATAGCAATAAAACCTTTTGTTTCTGTATAATCTGCAAGCTCTGCTTTCAAAACAATATCTGTATACCATTTTGCAAAATCTTCTTCTATATTCGTTATTTCCTTTACATATTCTTGATTACTCAATTTTCTCTCCTCCTTCATTTTTTATGTCCTCATCATATTCTTCTTGTACCCTTACGGGTTCTGGAGCCTCTTTTTGTTGTTCTTCTAATATATCATCAATAACTATTTGTTGATTTTCATCTAATTTATATCTTGGAAGTTCTGGTAGTTCTTCTAAACTAGAAAATCCAAACATTTTAAAGAATTCGTCTGTTACACAATAAGTGGTTGGCTTTCCTGGAGCATCTAACTTTCCAGCTTCTTGTATTAAATTAAAATCTAATAATTTATAAATGGTTCCGTCTGAGTTAACTCCTCGAATAGATTCTATTTCTGCTCTTGTAATTTTAGGATTATACGCAATAATAGATAAAGTTTCCAATGCTGCATTAGATAAATTAGGTTTACTTCTCTTATCTAATATAGGATAAATATATTCATAAAACTGGCTATTCGTTACCATTTGATAGCCATCTTCTACTTTAATAATTTCTATTCCCTTATTTTTATAATCTTCCCTTAAGGATTCCATTATATGAATCAAGTCTTCTTGTGATATTTCTAAAGCAGACATAAGTTCTGTTATTTTTACTACCCTCCCTGTTGCAAAAAGAATAGCCTCTACTGCTGCTTTTATTTTTTCGATTTCCATATTTGCTTCCTCTTCTCTTATTTTTCCCCTTTATTATATTAAATTTTTTTGAATTATACAAGTCAATTACTATATTTTTCAGTATAAACAGATATTTTTTTACCAGAGAATAAAAATTTCTCTGGTAATTGGTATTTTTTATTATTTAACAAATTATCTAATTTTGTTAGTTTTACTAGGTTATTGGTATAACTACTGAACGAAATCCATCATAGAAAGTACTATCTCCAACATTTCTATTGAAAGAAAATCTACCAGTATGTTCAGACCCCAAAAAATATCCTCCCCACAATACGAATGGTCCATATAGTCCTGCAAAATATGAATAGTCATTCTCCCATGAACTAGTTCCAGTTCCAGCAATAGATACTTCTCTTATTGCATCTCCATAAATATTTGTGTTTTTCATATAATTTGCATCACTTGCTATATCCAGATTTTCTTTATTATCCGTTTTAGAGCTACTATCTGCACTACTATCATACGGATATACCATTGTATACTTTGTACTCGTTGTTTTTAATACTTCTCCATTATATGCTACTGACTCTCCATATTTTAATAGATTTTTATGATTATTAGCTACATAACTTGCTGTTCTTTCCCACACTCCTCCAGATAAATCATATATTCCTGTCATATTTCTTGTACTTGAAGCGCAAACACCTCCTTGTTGATTCCATCCATACATATTTCCAGTTGCTGTTGGTGTATTCCCTTGTAAAGCCTTTATTTCTTCTATTTTTACGATTGTTTCTTCTCCATCAGTTGTCCCCCCAGTCATTCCAGTTATTCCATATACGCTATCTACTCCATTTTTTCCTGTACTTACAGTCCTTGGTTGTCCTCCACTATTTAGGTTTGCATTATTTACTGCTATTTCTTAACCATTAGTTCCATACTTACTATAACTCAAATAACTGACCATCCCCCATTCACTACTTTTCATCAAATGCGTATCTGATGTGTTAGTAGTAAAACCATATATATTTCCACTTTCATTCATTGATTTACATATATTATAGGTATCGTTTATATTCATATAGTTCATTGTATAAGTTAGTGGTTCAAATACCGGATAACTTATCTTTGTATCTGTTTCTCCATAAATTCCGTCTAACCAATTTCTTGCTTGCTGCTCAGATTCTCCTTCTTCAGTACCTATTTCTATACCTCTTACCCATGAAGTATCTTGCGTATAACTTACTGAACTTTTTTTGCTTGGTGTAGTATTATTTCCTTCTGGGAATCCTGCTTCAAATTTTGCTACATAGATTCCTGTAAGTTCTGCATCCCAACCTCCATTTGCAAAACCTATGCTTGTTTCATTGGTAAATGCTGGATGTACATAATAGTCACTTGTTGTATCTACTGTTTCATCTGCTAATGTCTGTCTCTTTGCCGTTTTTAATTCTCCATTTTCATAGTAATTATCTGACGTTCCTTCTAAGAATTTTACTTCTATTACTCCACCTTCTGATTTATTTTCTGGATTAGTGTAAGTAATTTTATATGCATACCTTGGTATCCATACCCACATACTTCCATCTTCACTCTTTGTATTTGCCCACCTTTTTTGCGAATAATCATACCAGGTATCATCATTCCAATCCGTTTCCTCAACACTTCCCATTTCTGTATCGGTTGGCTCTATAAATTTAATTGGTGTCATTCCATCAATTTGTTCTGGTGCGTTTGGTATATCTTGTCTTAGTTCTGGATTTTGTGTATTATTTCCTTGTACGATTTTATCCATTTCGTCTGTGATACTATTAAATGCCATTTGTGTATTGACTTCTGCATCATGCATAGAGTTGGCACCTTCCTGTGCTTTTCTAAATATGCCTTGATCTCCTATCACCATATTAATACTTACCGCTGCCAAAATAATTAATATCACTAGGGTTACCACAAGAGCTATTAAAGTTACGGCTTGTTCTTTTTTTACTCTTTTCATACCTACATTTTTCTCCTTCTTTTCCTTTAGTTTTCTCTTTTTTTATCTATTTATACTGTTTATATTATATATTATTTTTTCGGTTAATTCTATTACTTTTTGGTTACAGTTTTATTACAGTTATGTTTCATTTTTTTATTCCTTTATCTCTCTTTTTTTGTAAATTACTTGCAATTTTTCGATTTTATTATATAATATAGTTAAATTTTTTAAGAGGTGTAATATGGAAGAAGAAAATAAAAAAGTAAAAAAAGGATTAAAAACATGGGTAAAAGTTGTTATCGCTGTAGTAATTATTTTAGTTTTACTTATAGTAGGTTTATGTGTTGCTGGCTGGTGGTATGTTAATAGTAAATTAGATAAAATGGACTATGTTGAACTACCTGCAAATGAAATTGCTGTAAATACCGAAGTTGTAGAAAGCTCTAATGTAAGTGAATATCGAAATATCGCATTACTTGGAATTGATGCTCGTTCTGATACTTTCTCTGGTTCTAGAAGTGATTGTATTATTATTGTTAGCATTAATAACAATACTAAAGATGTTAAATTGCTTTCTGTATATCGTGACACATATATGAATATTGATGGTTATGGATTAGATAAAGTAACACATGCTTATGCATATGGAGGTCCACGTCTTGCACTAAGTACCCTAAATCAAAATTTAGATTTAAATATTACAGAATTTGTAACAGTTAACTTTGATACTGTAAGAACTGTTGTAGATGCAATTGGTGGCGTTCCTATTACAGTTACAACTGAAGAGGCTTCTAAAATTTCAGGCATTTCTTCTGCTGGTACTTATAACTTAAATGGTGATCAAGCTTTAGCTTATTCACGTATTAGAAAAATTGATACAGATTATAAAAGAACAGAACGTATGAGAACCGTATTAGATGCAATTTTCTCAAAAGTTAAAACTTTAAGTATAACTGAATTAAATAATTTAGTTGATACAGTATTACCTCATGTTTCTACTAATATTACTAAGAATGAAATTATTAGTTTATTACCATCTATTATTTCTTATAATATTACAGATAGTGAAGGTTGGCCTTATACTGTTCAAGGTATTACTTTAGATAGATGGTATGGTGTTCCTGTTACTCTAGAAGAAAATGTAAAACAATTACATGCTAATTTATTTGGAGAAACAGATTATGAGCCTTCTTCTACAGTAAAAGAAATTAGTAATTCTATTATTCAAAAAACTGGATATCGTTAAATCTTGCACTCTTTATAAGAATATGATACAATCAATTTAAGTTCTTGGTAGAAAGGATGATGTGTAGTGGATAATAAAGATATTGAAGTTGTTTCTGGAGATGGTAATTTAAATATTTCTCCAGTTTATGATAATATAGATATTGAAAGACCTAAAGAGGAAAAAGAAAAGAAGAACATTATAATTCCAGAAGAAAAAAAGAAGAGATAAAATCTCTTCTTTTTTTCTTCTTTTTATATTGCTTCTTTATTCTCTTCTACATTTTCCTCATGATTTGTATTTGGCTCTTCATTAAGTACTTCTAGGCTAGCTACAGATACTTCATATGCAATTCTTATTTCAGATGTTCCATCCTCGAATTTCTTTTCATATTGCCTAGATTGTACTCTTCCTACTACTCTTACTTCTGTACCTACTGCCATATTTTCGCAAAATCTAGCTGTTCTACCCCAAGCAATACATGGAATATAATCTGATTTGTTATATGCTCTATTTACTGCTAATAGTACATCTGCAATTTCTCTACCAAATGGAGTTTTTCTATACACTGGTTTTTTGCAAATAAAACCGTCTAATATTACTTCATTAGATGCACATTCTTTACTTGGTATGAAATCTTCTTCTTGATTTTCTGCAAATTTAATTTCTTTAGCAAATACAGTAAGAATTAATTTGTTTCTTTCATTTTGATAACTATTGTAAGATCTAAATTGTCCTTCAATAATTACGTTTTTTCCAATAGATAAATCTTGCTCTACTAATAGCCTTTCAGATATAGTAATTGGAATAATATCTGAATTTCCACTTAAACGTGGTACACTTAAATTAAATATATAGAATTTTTCTCCATATATTTCATGGCTAAAGGTTTTTTCGCTTGTTACCTTGCCAATTAAAGTTAATTGATTGTTCTCTAAATAGTTTGTACTCAATTTTATTTCCTCCCCTTACTTTTGTTTCTCTATAGTATAATTAGTCATATGGTTCATTTTTAGAAATTTTTCCTTACAATCCTTATTATACTACGTTTTTTTAGTTTTGTCTACATAAAAAGTTGATTTTTTTAACATTTTATTAAAAAAAAGGCTATTTTTCCTATATTTTCTAATATTTTTATAAAATTATGTCTTTTTTTTATGATACATAATTTTAATCGCATAACAAGCCATAATCATATAAACATCTTTTTTTGTTTCTATTTTTATTTCCTGTGTTTCTATAATTTGCCCCCTTTTATTTTCCACATCTCTTTGCAGACAAATCACCATATTCTCTTTTGTAACACTAGATGCTGTAATAGTAGCTTTAGGATTAAATCCATACGTAATAATTAATGCATCTATGCCATCTAATAATTTTAAAATATTCGGTAAATCTGAATTTATGACTAAATATTGTACATTTTTTAAGATTTCTTTTAAAGTTATTTCATTTGCAAAATTTCTCGTAATAATAATTGTTTCAAATAATATATTTTTAATATTTTGAATTGTTTTTTCGTGTAAAAACAGTACAGTTGCTCTTTCTTCAATATTTCTCTCTATATATTTTTTGATAAAAACTTCTTCATCTTTTTCTGCAATTACGCCTATAATAGCCATGCATTTCTCCTTACTTTAAGTTTATTGCTAGTATATCCATTTTTTTCTTGCTTATTCACTATTTTTCATTTGCGTACCATTTACATTAATTTTATAATTTTCTTTATATATTAAATCTGAAACAGTTACTATTTTAAAACCTTTTTGCTTAATTTTACTTAAAATACTATCTAAACTATCTGCTGTATGTTTCGTGCCATTATGCATTAATATAATACTGCCTTTTTCTAATTTATTCTCTATTCTGCTCCACATTTCTTCTCCGGTTAAACCTGAATAATCTAAAGTATCAATATTCCATTGAATCGTATAGTGATTTTGTGCTTCTGCTGCTTGTATAACTGTATCATTATATTCTCCATAAGGACCTCTATATAATGTTGTTGCTTTCCCTGTTATTTTCTTTATTTTTTTAGCTGTTTCTTCTATTTCTGCTATATTTTTCTCCAAATTTAATTGATTCACATGAGGGTGTGTATTAGAATGGTTACCAATTTCATGACCTTTGTCTGCTATCTTTTTCACAGCATCTGCATATTTATCTACCCAATCTCCTACCATAAAAAAAGTAATATGTACATTATGTTTCTCTAGGGTTTGTAATATACTATCTATATCGTCCGCATTCCAGGCACAATTCATAGTAAGGGCAACTTTATTTTCATCAGTTTGCACATTATATATAGGAAGTTTTTTTATTGATGCTGCCGTTTCAACAACTTCTTGTGATTTACTAATAGAAAATGCCATCACCATAAGAATAATTACTGTACATACAGATACCATATAGGAAATGATTTTATCTTTTCTTACTATAAAAAACATATTCTCCTCCTTGTATGGTTCATTTTATGCACAATAGACAAAAAAATACCAAGAAAAAAAGTACTTTTTCAAGTACTTTATATATTAGCTAATAAAATCTTTTCTATTTTATTCTGGTCCTGTAGTAATTTTTGTGCTACTTGTATAAAATTGGTTTCTACATCAGTTAAATAAAATTGATAATTTGCTTCTTTTTTATTGCTTAATAAATTTCGTTTTTTCAATTCTTCTTGAATCTTTATCGCTAAAGTAGTTCCTGTATTAATAATTTCTATATTTTCGCCTAGTTCTTTTTTGATTAATTCTTCAAATAATGGATAATGCGTACACCCCAATATTAATGCATCTAGAGGTAAAGGTTTTAAATCTTTTAAATATTCATGAATAGCTTCTTTTGCTACTATATTAGCAGTCCATCCTTCTTCTGCCATTGGGGCTAAAAGAGCACATGCTTTACTTGTTATCTGCAAATTAGGTATTTGTTCCTTTAAAGCTCTTTCCCATCCTCTACTCCTAATTGTTCCTGTTGTAGCAATAATACCTATATTTCTTTTATTACTATTTTTTATATATTCAACAGTCGGTTCTATAATTCCCATAATAGGAATTTTATATATTTTTTGCATTTCTTCTAATGCTTGACTTGTTGCTGTTCCACAAGCAATAATAATTGCCTTTACTCCTTTTTGAATTAGAAAATCTATTCCATTTTTAGTTAGTTGTATAATACTTTCTTTTGATTTACTCCCATAGGGAAATCTCTTGCTATCTCCTAAATATATTATATCTTCATTTGGATTTTTTTTCATTACTTCTTTTAATACTGTTAGTCCTCCTACTCCTGAATCAAACATTCCTATTGGTCTATTATCCATTTTTATTCCTCCTTTTTTCGACATTATTTTTTATCTTTCTCACACTTTTTGTACATTTTAGTCATATTATATATTGAGCAAAAGCTTATAATATTTTATGAAAGAGGTAATAAAAAATGGAATATGACAAAAATGTATGCCCTGTATTGGAAGTAGACGGTGTTATTGACGCTGGTAAGCAATTTGACCTTGATATCACTCTTCCTGAAGATAACAGAAACGTTATTTACGGAATTGTTAAAGATTGTTATTGTGAGCCAGTTTGCAATGCAGTTGTAAAATTAATCGAAATAGTTTGTGATTGCGGTAAAGAAGAAAGACGTCCTGTTTCTCATACTTTCACAGATGAAGATGGAGAATTTGTTTTTGGACCACTATGTGCTAACAAATTATATGCAATTCAAATTTGGGTAGACCAAGTTAAACATTGCAAAATTTGTGCAACTTCTAAACAGCACGATAATGATTGCTTAAAAGGTATAAAATCAGATTGCAAACATGACAATCATTGTAAAACAGATTATCCTTGCAAACCAGAACATCCTTGCAAACCAGAACATCCTTGCAAACCAGAACATCCTTGCAAACCAGAACATCCTTGCAAATCAGATTGTCCTTGTAAACCAGAACGTCCTTGCAAACCAGATTGTCCTTGCAAACCAGAACATGACAAAACTTGTGATAAATATGATATAACTGAATAACACTAAACTATATTGAAAGAATTCTTTTTTGAATTCTTTCAATATTTTATAAATTTATAAATTGCCTCAGCAAAAGCACCTTCTCTAGCTGTCGCCTTTGTTGTATAATCTGCAATTTTTTTTACTTCTTCATAAGCATCTCCTACTGCAATTCCAATTCCTGATTTTTGTATCATATTTAAATCATTTAAATTATCTCCTATAGACATAACTTCTTCTTGTTTTACTTGTAACTTTTCTGTTAGAAATTGTAAAGCTTCATATTTGCCTACATGATTTGGTATAATATCTAAATAACAATATTCTTTATGAATAACACTATCTCGATATTCTCCTATCTTTTTTACTTGTCTAATATGTAAAGGTACCAGTTTTTCTAACTCTCCTTTGACTTCTGCTAAATCTTGATTATCTGAAATAACAAGTTTCATAATTTCTGGCTGATTATTCTTTATGTATTCTTCAATATTTTTCACAACTTTAAAAGACAGATGTGATTTAAATAAATAATAATTTCTTAAATCCATATAAGCTAACTTTTCAGTTATTATTTCTTCATTAGTATAAAAATGAATATGTAATTGCTTTTGTTTTGCTACATGAATACAAGTCAGCACATGAGAAATTGCTAAAGTTTTTTTATATATTTCTTCACCTGTTTGTAAATTCATTACTTGCATTCCGTTTCCAAAAATTCCATAATTAGCATGGAATGTATCGCAAACATCTTTACATATAGAATATGTTTTTCCTGTACAAATAACAAAATTGATATTTGACTTTTTTATTAATTCTATTGCCTTTTGATTGTTTGTTGCTATTTGATGCTCATTATCAAATATTGTTCCATCTAAATCACTTGCCAGCAATTTTATCATTTTTATCACCCTATAAAGATTTTTTATATAATGAAATCTATAATAATACCACATACTACACCTATGATATATAGCATAAATAGTATTTTCATATTTTCTTTTAAATTTTTATTTACTCTAAATAATATTAAAATTCCTATACCATTTCCAGCTAGAAGACCCGCTAACATCGAACCAAAAGTGATTAAATTTTGTAAGTATAGTTGCGTCAAAATAACAGAACCTGCACAATTAGGAATTAACCCTACAATACTTGCAATCATTGGTCCAAAAATTGGAGTATTCAATATAAAGTGTGATATATTCTCCCTTCCTATTATAGAAATAATTATATTAATGATAATTGATATAATTAATATAAATAAAAATATATGAATCGTATGATGTATTGCTGATTTCACAATATTCTTTTCACTACAATGACAATGCTCTTTTTCACAAAGGATATCTATGGTTTGTTCCTCTTGTAAAGATTCATTTTTCTTTTTTCGGTATTGTGCTATAGTAAAATCAATTATTAATCCCATAGCCATAGCAATAATTACTTTAATTGCCAAAATACTAATAATTGTTGTTATTGGTGCTGCCTCTGAGATTAAAATTGGTAACATTTCATCTGATGTAGATAAAAATATAGCTATTAATGTACCTAAAGTGATGATTCTTCCTGCATATAAATTTGCTGCTGCTGCCGAAAATCCACATTGTGGAACAATTCCTAATATTCCTCCTAATACAGGACCCCATTTTCCTGATTTTTTTACCACATTCTTTGCTTTTTCACTCATTTTATGTTCTAAATATTCCATTAGCAAATAAGTCACAAATAAAAATGGTAATAACTTCACAGAATCTATTACTGCATCTAATATAATATCTAGCATTATTTTTCTCCTACTTTTTATTTTCCATAGTATAATACCATATTTTTGTATTTTTTACAACTCTTCTTTTTCATTTCTTCTTGTTATCTCTTGAATCTTCTCCCAATGATTCATAACAGCATTATATCCCTTTTCAAAACAACTTTCTAGCCTATCAGTATCTAACAGTCCCATTTTTTCTGTTTCTATATTGAGTATATAATCACTATATCTTAGTTCTTCTTCTGCAATTCGATTTCCCATAATATCAATTGTTTTCATAATTATATCTATCATTGTACTTTTTTCATTTATTGAATCTGCATCAAATTTTACTGCAATAACTTTATCAGCCCCCTGTTTTCTTACTTCTTTTACTGGCACATTATCTACAGCACCACCATCCATAAAAGCATGATTTTTAACAGTACATGGATTAAAAACAGCTGGGAAACTACTACTCGCTCTTACTGCTTTTCCTACTTTTATATCTGAAATATAATGGAAATATTCTCCTTTCGGAACATAGTTAGTAAAAACATATTCTTTTGCATCTTTTATATCTACACAAGGAATGACTAATGGCATTTTTATTTCATTAATATTTTCAATACCTTTTTGTTTAGCAATATAATCATAAATTTCTTCTAGTTCTTTTCCATCACGAAACCCCTTTTTATTTTTGCCATTCATTAATCCAGGTACAACAAAAAACTTACCCTTACCTGTAATTTTTTTTGCATATTTTTGAAATAGTTGTAATATCTCTTTTGGAGTATATCCTAAGGCATATAGTGTAGCAATCATACTTCCTGCACTTGTTCCTCCTATAACATCAATCGAAATATTTTTTTCTTCTAATGCTTGTAATACACCAGCATGAGCAATACCTCTCATTCCGCCTCCAGACAATGCAATTCCTATTTTCATGTTTACCCTCCTATATGCCTATTATGGTACTATTTTTTCTCTTTTAAACATTTTAGAATCCAGTTCTTGGTAATTTTTTAATTTCACTATTTGCTAAGTTTGTGTCTTCTTTTGCTTTTTCTTGTTTGTTTACGTTTTCATTTTCTTCATTAGCTTTTTCAATTTCTTTTATATTATTTTCATTTTGTTCTAATTCTATCTTTATTATTTGTCCATCATTTTTTAGTTCTACCTGGATTGCTTCATCTCCTAATATCCCTCCATTTTCCTTGATTATATAACTTCCCATTTCAAAACATAAAAATTCTATTTTCCCTTCTGTATCACTCACCTTAGTAGTTATTAGTTCACCTTCCACATTGTATAATTCTAAATAAACTCCTTCTATATTTTTCTCATTATTTTTTATATGTATCTGTATTTTTCCCTGTTTTTTCCTATTCCAAAATTCTTTTTCAACATTTTCTCCCCATTTTAATTCTATTTTTTCTTTAGTAGAATGTATTTGATATAAATCTGGAACTTGTATTTGCTCTACATATACCACTGGAGTTTCTAATTCCGTAATAACAATTTTTCCATCGTCTTTTGTTTTATATTCTCCTATTATTTTTCCTTCTTGATTAGTTACTCGATATGTTGCATTTAAAGGAACTTCTTTCGATAAATCACCATATGTAGAAATAGTTAAATCATAGCCTTTATGTTTTATTAAAACCTCTTGTGATGTTTCTATCATTTCATATTCTCCTAAACAAGTAATTTGAAAAGAATGATTTTGACTTGTAAATTGTATAGGACAAGTTTTTACTTTTGCATTTTTTATGACTATATTTCCTGTAATATCTTTTTGAATTTCTTTTACAGGAACTGCTAAATACAAAATAGTATCAGAAATTTGATAATTATCATCTTGTTTTTTCAGTATCTCTTTATTTTGATTTAATAACTTTGTGTTTTTAGTAAAACCTTGTAATTGTAATTGATATTCTAAAATTTCTTTTGAACTAGAAATTTGATATTTCTGTAAATAATATTCTTCTCCTTCTAGTTTTTGTTTTTCTTCCGACTGCTTGATTATATTTATTTTTGCTGAACTATAACCCATTCTTTCCTTTTTTCCTTCTTGATATAATGTTTGTGCAACGGTTAATAGTTTAACTTGCTCTTCTTGTATCGGTTTTATCCATTGTTGTGGTTCTAAATTCTTAACAATACTTTCTAAAGCTATCTTAGTAGCTATATATAAATCAATGTTTTTATCTAACCCCCACTTTTGTGGTTTATTTCCATTAATCCCCTCTTTTACTATCTTCCAAGCATATATTCTATTTATTTCTTTATCTAATATAAATATTGGCTTTTTAGTTATTACATCATATTCTACACTTCCTTTATATGTTTTCCATTCTTTCATTTTTTCATCATAATATTGAAAATAATTAGGAAACTCTTCTCCTTTTTTTATTTCTTCTTTTGCTCCTACTTCTTGATAAATTCCTGTTAGTAAAAATATTTGTATCGTTATTATCATAATCGTCAAAATTTGATATATTATTTTTTTCATATAACCTCCTATGTTATGAGGACGCAAAAAGGCTAAACAATGTAATGTTTTACATTGTTTAGCCCCTATTTTTAATCCTCTTATTTTATTCTTGAGTATAAGGTAACACAGCAATTTGTCTAGCTCTTTTTACAGCTATAGTAATATCTCTTTGATGTTTTGCACATGCACCTGTTGCTCTTCTTGGTAGTATCTTTCCTTTATCATTGATAAATTTCTTTAATTGATCTGCATTCTTGTAATCTAATACAAAGTTTTTATCAGCACATAAAGGACATACTTTTTTTCTTATTTTTTTAAATCTTGGATTGAAATCATCATCCATATTGTTGTTTCTATTATTCTTTTTATTGTTTCTTTTATCTGCCATTATTTTTCCCCCCTAACCTTTAAAATGGTAGGTCATCTCCTGAAGATATTTCAAAGTCAGAGCCACCTGCAACTGGATTTGGCATTGTTCCAAACGTTGCATCAAAATTACTTGCTCCTCCTGCTTCTGATTCTCTTTTACTATCTGCAAAATAAGCTTCTTCAGCAATAACCTCTGTTATATAATGTTTTTGACCTTGGTCATCATCCCAAGTTCTTGTTTGTAATCTTCCAATAATTCCTACTTGTTGACCCTTTTTAAAATATTTGCTACAAAATTCTCCTAATTTGCTCCATGCAACTATATTGATAAAGTCAGCTTGTCTTTCTTCTCCTTGCCTTGTAAATCTTCTATTTACTGCTAAAGCAAAGGATGCGACTAATGTGTTATTTGTTTGTGTATATCTTACTTCTGGGTCTCTTGTTAATCTTCCCATTAAAATTACTTTATTCATTACTACACCACAACCTTTCTAAAAAAGGCCCCTATTAAAATTCCTCTTTTACTATTCGTCTACTTTAACTGTCATAAATTTGATAACTGTGTCTACGATTCTGTAATTTCTTTCTAATTCTGCAATTAAATTAGGATTTGCTTCAAAGTAAAATACAACATAATATCCTTCTTTATTTTTGTCGATTTCATAAGCTAATTTTCTTTTTCCTAATTCATCTGCTTTTTCTAGTTTTCCATCACTATTAATTAAGTCTGTGAATTTCGCAATTAATCCTTTTACTGCCTCTTCATCAACTTTTGGATTAATAATGATAACACTTTCATATTTATTCATTATTCTTCACCTCCTTATGGATTATAACCTACAATTAATTTGTAAGTAAGGATGTAAAAATTTTCATTTTTACAATGGAACATATTTTATCATACTTTTATCTGTTTTTCAATAGAAAATTGTTAATTTGTGGAATTTTTTCTAATTTTCTTGATTTATTAAATTTTTTTATTCTATTGACAAATTTCGACAACATTTTTATATTTCTTATGTTATACTTCATACTCAAGAACAAAAGAAAAGGGGGTATAAAATTGAAAAATAACATTGTGAATTTTAATTCTTATAAAAAAATTGGTACTGTAACTGTATCTGTTTATGAAGAATCTGACCATCATACTATTTTTAACGTAGAAACAAATAATGATGATGTTCTTCCAGTTTCTTACGTTATTGAAGACACATTAAAACTTTATTAGGATTAACACTCTTCGTTAGTCCTATTTTTTATTTTATATAGTATGATGGGCAAAAAAATAATGCGTTCCAAATATTTTGAAATACACTATTTTTAATACTTTTAAATTCTGGTAGCGAGAAATGGATTCGAACCATCGACCCACTGGGTATGAACCAGTTGCTCTAGCCAACTGAGCTATCTCGCCATATGCAGAACGATTTATATTATAATCGTTCTTCCTATATTTGTCAATATAAATATAAAAAATTTTTATAGAAGTTTATAATTCTTGTTCTTTATCTACATCTCTTGCTTTTTCTTTTGTTGTAACTTTTGGAATATTTACTTCTTCTTTTTTATTTTCTTCCACATCTGCAGTCTGTATTGCTATACCTTTTCTTTTTTGTTTTTTCGTTTCTGGAGTTCCTTCTTGTTCTCTTTTTTCCTCTTGCATTATTTCCATTTTCTTTACTTCTTTTTTTGACTCTTCTAATTCTTTTTTATCTTGATTAGAAATTCTTGTATCACTCGAAATAAATTTTTCAGAGATATCTTCTTCTTGGTCTTGAATATCTTCTTCTAAAAAGAATCTTTTAAAAAAATCTAATAATCTATGTTGTTTTACTACATTACTTGTTTGACTCATTTCTTTCATATTTTTTAACTACATCTATAATGTAGTATTCCTCCTTTTACATTTATTAACAATTACTATTGTAACATAGAAATATGAAAAATGCAAGTTATTTATGTAACCTTCGATTAAAAAAGCACTTTTTTTTAGTGCTTTTTTAATTCATGTAGTCTTTCAATTTCTTACTTCTACTTGGATGTCTTAATTTTCTTAATGCTTTAGCTTCTATTTGTCTTATTCTTTCTCTAGTTACTTGAAATTCCTTTCCTACCTCTTCCAAAGTTCTCGCTTTTCCATCTTCTAGTCCAAATCTTAATTTTAGTACTTTTGCTTCTCTAGGTGTTAGTGTATTCATTACTTCCTCTAATTGTTCCTTTAATAACGTATATGCAGCAGAATCTTGTGGAGCAGGACTATCATCATCTTGTATAAAATCTCCCAAATGACTATCATCTTCTTCTCCTATTGGAGTTTCTAATGAAACTGGATCTTGTGCAATTTTTTGAATTTCCATAACCTTTTCTACTGAAATTTCCATTTCTTTTGCAATTTCTTCTGGTGTTGGCTCTCTTCCTAATTGTTGTAATAGATGTCTTGAAGTACGAATTAATTTATTAATCGTTTCTACCATGTGTACAGGTATTCGAATCGTTCTTGCTTGATCTGCAATAGCTCTAGTAATAGCTTGTCTAATCCACCATGTAGCATAAGTACTAAATTTAAATCCTTTTGTATAATCAAATTTTTCTACTGCTTTTATTAATCCCATATTTCCTTCTTGAATTAAATCAAGAAACAACATTCCTCTTCCAACATATTTTTTTGCAATGCTTACTACTAATCTTAAGTTAGACTCTGTTAATTTTTGTTTTGCTACTTCGTCTCCTTTTAAAACTCTTTTAGCTAAATCTAATTCTTCTTCATAAGATAATAAAGGAATTCTTCCAATTTCTCTTAAATACATTCTAACTGGGTCATCAACATTAATTCCATCCATATTGGTAAGATCAATGTCTTCTAATTGGATATCTTCTACTTCTTGCAAATCTTCTATTTCTGGTTCATCTAAATCTTCTTGTAAAATATTAACTCCTAAATCTTCAAAAGCATCAAATACTTTATCTATTTGCTCCGGATTTACATCATCCAATTCACTTGCTAGTTCTCCATAAGTAATTTTTCCTTTTGATTTTGCTTTTTCTATAATTTCTTTTACTTTTTTATCATTTACCGCATTATTTTCTTGCTTTAATTCCTTTGTCTCTTCAGACTCTTTCATTTTTATACCCCCTATTTAATCTTTGCCAATTGAATAATAATATTGTTTAATTCCTGTTCTAAATTTGATGTATTTTCTAATGATTGATTATTTTCTAATTGTTTAATAATCTCATTTCTTCTTGCTACTAATTTTTCTTTTTTATATATGTTTACTATATCTTCTATACATTTATGTAATTCTGTTATTTCAAAATCATATGCCAATATCCATGAAATATAATTAATTATCTCTTGTGTATCAAACCAGTTTAAAACATTTTCTGTATTAGTATTTCCTTTTTCGAATTCTTCATACAACTTTTTTACTATCTGTCGATTTCTTTCATTTTTTAGAACATCTACTGGTATATTTTCCTTTAAAGTTGAATAAGTTTCTTGTGGATAATTGATTAATAAGTAAATAACCAATCTCTCAGTTTTACTTTCTTGGTCATTTATTATCATTTCTTTTTCCGAGGTAATTTGAGGTTTTGCTTTTTGTAGCTTATTTACATTAGATATGTTTTTTTGTTGTATTTTAGAAATTTCTGCATAAACAGCCTCTTTTGTAATTTTATATTGAAGACTAATTTGTTCAATATAAACTTCTCTTTCTATTTCATTAGTAACACTAGATAAAATTTTGGCAATTTCTTTTAAAAATTTGATTTTATCATTAGCAATTTCTAAGTTCAAACCTTGTTTTAATATTTTTACTTTATATTCTACCAAAGAAATAGATTTGTCTACACATTTTTGAAATCTTTCTGGACCATATTTAACTACATATTCATCTGGATCTTTTGCTCCTTCTATTTGTAAAATACGGACATCACATCCTAGGTTCTGCAAAATTTCTAGTCCTCTCATTGTAGCTGCTTGTCCTGCTCCATCTGCATCATAACCTATAATAATTTGTTCGGCACTATTTCTCAAAAGTCTTCCCTGTGCTTCTGTCATAGCTGTACCTAAAGACGCTACTGCATAATCAATCCCCCTTTGATGCAAGGAAATGGCATCCATATAACCTTCCACAATCAGTAATTTTTTAGAATTGGATTTTTTAGCAATATTCATACCAAATAAATGTCGACCTTTACTATACACAATATTTTCTGATGAATTTATATATTTGGGCTTACTATCATCTAATACTCTACCTCCAAAGGCAATCACTCTATCTCTTATGTCTTGAATGGTAAACATAAGTCTTCCACGAAATCTGTCAATATAACGTCCATCATTTGTTCTATTCACTAACGTAGAGGCTAATATTTCTTTATCGGAAAACCCTTTTGATTTTAAATACTGGTATAATTCATTACTGTTATTTGGTGAATAACCTATTAAGAATTTTTTTAATGTTTGATTATCTAACTTTCTTTTTTTTACATACTCTTGTGCTGGTTTTGCTGACTGCTTATATAAATTCTCATGATAAAATTGTGCTGTTAATTTATTGATTTCATAAACTTTTGACTTTAACATCATTTTTTCATTATCTTCATTATTTTCTAATGTTGGTAATTCTACTCCAGATTTTTCGGCTAACATTTGTACAGTTTCTATAAAACTCATATTTTCTATTTTACTGATAAAATGAAAAACATTTCCTCCTACACCGCACCCAAAACAATGAAAAATTTGCTTGTCTGGAGAAACAGCAAATGATGGTGATTTTTCTTTATGAAAAGGGCATAATCCAAAAAAATTTCTGCCACTTCTTTTTAATATAACATATTGTGATATAACATCTACAATATCATTTCGATTTTTAATTTCATCAATTAACTCATCACTATATCTTACCATTTTAGGTTACCTTTCTTTAATTATACTTATATTATTCGACATAATAAACATAAATCCTTCTATTTATGTAATGTGTATTATTATTTTTTTCGTAAAAAAAAGAAACTTTTGTATATGAAGTGAACCCAAATTATTAGACAAAAAAAGTTTAATAAGGAGGGTTCATTTTATGTCTAAATATTCAAATGAATTTAAATTAGAAGTAGTAAAGTATTGTATAGAGGGACATCATGGTTTTAAATCAACAGCTGATCATTTTAATATACCAGCTAAATCAACTGTACAAAAATGGTGTAGAAAATACGAATTACACGGAGAAAAAGGATTGTTAAAAAATTTAAAAACTTCATATAGTGGAGAATTTAAACAAAATGTGATAGAATATATGCATACAAACCATTTATCATGTTTAGAAACAGCAATTCACTTTAATCTTGGAAATACTGATATTGTTGGTAAATGGGAACGTATATATTATGAGGAAGGACCACATGCACTCTACAAAGAGCAACGTGGAAGAAAGAAAAATATGAGTTCTAAACCAAGAAAAAAGAAATTATCTAAAGAAGTAGAAGAAGACTTAATTGCAGAGAATCAAAGACTTAGAATGGAGAATGCATACTTAAAAAAATTGCAAGCCTTAGTTCAGGAAAGGACAAAGCC
>CALWZX010000004.1 GCA_944386125.1 uncultured Clostridia bacterium
AATACCTCCTACTACTCTTGGTGGGTATTCCCATGTTAACATTAAAATCTTCATAATTTTTCTCCTCTTTTTATTCTCTTTTGTTGCCATTTGTTTTTGCCCTATTCTTTTGTATTTTATACTAAAAAAAAACAAAAGTAAATATATTTTTTAAATTTTTTGTATTATTTTTTCTTTTCTCTTTCATGCTCATTTTTTTACAATTATATTACATTTTTATACAAAATATTTACATTTATTTGCTTGAATGTTATAACTATAATTAAGTTTAAGGGGGTGAAAAAAATGTGGGTCATTATTCTCATTATTGCTTTAGCTGCATTAGTAGGAATTTCTATATTTATTAGTAACTTAAAGCATCGTGCAATGCAACATGTTATGAAAGGATCTTCTATTAGTGAGTCTAACATTCATCAGTCTATTTACCATTCTTTTGGGAAAAAGCATATGGAAAAATATCTAACTGATCATCCAGAAGCAACAGAAGATTCTGTAAAAGATAAGTTCTTAACTTATGTAAATGCATTATTGCAAAAAAATAGCATACCTCAATTTAGTTCTTCTGTTATTAGCAAGATGGAGAACGATAAAAAATTAGAAAAACTTTCTACTATGCAATTAAAAGCTTTCAATATCATTACTTATAAAGATGCTATGTTAAATTTACAATTTACCTATAGTGATGATAAAAATGATTACAATTTAACATTATTTTGCAAAGCAGATGGCGAAACTTATATACTAAATAATTATCGTATTGATAAAGGTGCGGTAGTTGGATTTTAAAAAATTCCCTTATAACGAAGGGAATTTTTTATACCAATTGTACATTTTCTTTTCCAATAAGTTCTTGTAGTTCTTCTAATATTTCAGGTGTAATATACATTGCCCCTGCTTTAGCTACTGTTTCTCCATTGACAATTTGCACTGCCATATTATTTTTTTCTCCCGTAAAAAATCGTATAGCACCTCGTAATTGTTCTTTTTGTTCTTCATTTAAGTTAGTAATGGTAAATTGAAGTATTTTTCTTACACTAGCTGTCGTAACGTTTTCTGTTGTTTTTTGTTGCATAACTTGTGTGAAATCTTGTATTTTATTAGCAATAATCGTTACATTTCCTTCTTCTTCTCTGATACTTAAACGTCCTTCTACCATGACAATATTATCTACTAATAGTGAAGATAAGGAATTTTGATAAGCATTTTCAAAAACAATTACTTCTAAACTTCCATACAAATCTTCAATAGTAACAAATGCCATAATTTTATTGTTTTTCGTATACTTTTTCTTAATGCTACTTATAATTCCTGCATATTTTACATTTTGTCCATCTTGATAAGGAAATTTGTCTGTTTCTTGTAATTCTTCTAATCCTTCTTTGATTTTATGTGTAGAAATATTCGTTAGTTCTTCTATTTTATTGCGATATGCTTCTAAAGGATGCCCTGAAATATATAACCCTAACATTTCTTTTTCCATAGATAGCATTTCTTTTTCAGAAAATTCAGCAAGTTCTGTATAATGGTACTTCATCTTTTCTTCTTGTTCTTGCATTTCTTCTTTTTTATCTCCAAAGTCAAACATAGAAACTTGTCCTTCTAGCGTTTTTTTGTGACTGTCATTAATGGTGTCTATAATCCCTTCAAAAGAAGCAAGTAAAGTACTTCTTGTTTGTGAAAAATCATCAAAAGCACCTGCTTTAATTAAACTCTCAATACATTTTTTATTGACTGATTCATTTTGAATTCTTTCGCAAAAATCTGAAAAAGTTTTATATTCTCCTTTTTTCTCTCTTTCTGCCACAATGCTATCTACTACAGCTGTTCCTACATTCTTTACACTACCTAATCCAAAACGAATTTTTCCATTATCTACTGTAAATTTTGTATAACTTTTATTAATATTTGGTTTTAAAATTTCAATATGTAATCTTTTACATTCCTCTATGTAGTATGGTATTTTATCTAAGTTTCCTAAAAAGCTATTTAATGTAGCTGCCATAAATTCTGCTGGATAATAAGCTTTTAAATAAGCTGTTCTATAAGAGACTACTGCATATGCTGCTGCATGAGACTTGTTAAATGCATATTTGGCAAATTCAGCCATTTCATCAAATATTGTGTTAGCACTTTGTTCATCTATACCATTGCGTACGCAACCTGGTACAACAACATTGCCTTGTTCATCTACTTGTCCATGAATAAATATTTCTCTTTCTTTTGCCATAACATCTAGTTTCTTTTTACCCATGGCACGTCTTACTAAATCTGCTCTTCCTAGAGAATATCCAGCTAAGTCTCTTACAATTTGCATAACTTGCTCTTGGTATACCATACATCCATAAGTAACATTTAAAATTGGTTTTAAAGCCTCATGTGTATACACAGCATGTTCCGGGTCTTTTTTATTGGCAATGTATCTTGGTATTTGGTCCATTGGTCCTGGTCGGTATAATGAAACACCCGCAATAATATCTTCCAAACAGTCTGGTTTTAATTCTTTCATAAAGTTCGTCATACCTTGACTTTCAAATTGGAAAATACCTACTGAATTTCCTTCTTGCCATAGCTTATATACTTTCGGGTCGTGCATTTCTTTGTCAAATTCTACTTCAATTCCTCTATTTTGTTTTACTAAATCTATGGTATCTTTAATAACTGTTAGTGTACGCAAGCCTAAAAAGTCCATTTTTAATAGTCCCAATTCTTCTAATGTTGTCATAATATATTGTGTTGAAATTGTGTTATCTCTCACATATAAAGGAACATATGTATCTACTGGATCTTTAGTAATAACTATTCCACAAGCATGTGTAGAAGCCTGTCTTGGCATTCCTTCTAGAGCCATAGCTACATCTAATAATTTGGTTATTTCCGAATTAGTCTCATATAATTCTTTTAATTCTCTATTTTGTTCCATTGCCTTTTTTATGGTAATATGTAATTCATTTGGAATCATTTTAGCTAATTTATCGGCTTCTGCATATGGCAAGTCTAATGCTCTACCTACATCACGAATTACCATTCTTGCTGACATAGTTCCAAAAGTAATAATCTGAGAAACATGGTCATGCCCATATTTTTCACATACATACTCTATTACTTTATCTCTTTTTTCATAGCAAAAATCCACGTCAAAATCAGGCATACTAATTCTTTCCGGATTTAAAAATCTTTCAAAAATGAGTTGATATTCAATCGGATCAATATCTGTAATTCCTATGGCATAAGCTACAATAGAACCTGCTCCTGAACCACGTCCTGGTCCTACTGGAATATCATGCGTTTTCGCATAATTGATATAATCCCATACAATTAGAAAGTAATCTACATATCCCATTTTATTGATTACAGATAATTCATAATTCTTTCTATCAATCAATTCTTGAGATAGATTTTCTCCGTAACGTTTATGCATACCATCATTAGTTAACTTTTCTAAATAGTCATAGTGTGTTGCAAATTCTTCTGGTACCTCATAATTTGGCAAGATTGTATGTCCAAATTCAAATTCTACATTGCATTCTTCCGCTATTTTTACCGTATTTTCTATGGCTTGTGGTACATTAGAAAAATAGTCGCTCATTTCTTCTGGTGATTTAATATATAATTCATCCGTTTCAAAACGCATTCTATCTTCATCCGTCATTTTCTTGCCTGTTTGTATGCATAATAAAACCTCATGGTTATAGGCGTCTTCTTTTTTAGTATAATGAGCATCATTAGTAGCCACTAATGGTATATCTAATTGTTTAGAAAGTTCTATTAATTTTTGATTTACCAATACTTGTTCTTTTACTCCGTTGTTTTGAATTTCTAAATAATAATCTTTTCCAAAAATACTTTTATACCAAAGAGCAACCTTTTTTGCCTCTTCCATATCATTTTTTAAAATAGCTTGATTAACTTCTCCTGCTAAACAAGCACTACAACAAATCAAATCTTCATGATATTTTTCTAAAATTTCTTTATCTATCCTTGGTTTGTAATAAAAACCTTCTGTAAAACTTAAAGAAACTAATTTAGATAAATTCTGATAACCATGATGATTTTTAGCAAGTAGAATTAAATGATTATATTTACTATCTAAATTCGGATCTTTATCATGCCTTGTGCGTGGAGCAACATACACTTCACATCCTATAATTGGCTTTATTCCGTTAGCTTTACAAGCTTTATAAAAGTCAATTACTCCAAACATGACACCGTGATCTGTAATAGCAATGGCATCCATTCCTAATTCTTTGGCTCTTACAGGAATATCTTTTATACGGTTAGCTCCATCTAGTAAACTAAATTCACTGTGAATGTGTAAATGCACAAATTTTCCCATGTTTTTACTTCCTTTCTATAGTTCCTTTTTCAAATATCTACTAAGTGCCTCCTGCCACATTGGTATAGTAATCCCTTGTACAAGTAATTTATCTTTTGATAACATAGAATTTTTGGGTCTTTTGGCTGGTCTTACAAATTCTTCTGAAGTAACTGCATTTACCTTGCAAGAAATTCCTGCTTGCTTAAAAATTTCTTTTGTAAAATCATACCAAGTTGTATAACCTAAATTTGTTGCATGATATATTCCATAAGGAATTTTTTTATGAATTGCCTCATAAATGATACTTGCTAGATCTTCTGTATAAGTAGGACTACCATGTTGGTCACAAACAACATTTACTTCTTCTTTTTCTTTTCCTAATTTTAGCATTGTCCTTACAAAATTGTTTCCTTCTCCATATAACCATGCTGTACGGAAAATATAATATGGTATATTTTGTTCTATTATTTTTTCTTCTCCATGCAATTTCGTAATTCCATATACAGTAACAGGATCTGTTGCTGATGTTTCTGTATATACTTGAGTAGTTTCTAATTCCCCATTAAATACATAATCTGTACTAATATGAACCAATATGCTTCCTATTTCTTTTGCTGCTTTTGCTAAGTTTTCTACTCCTAAGCAGTTAATTTTTTCTGCTAAATCGTACTCTTCTTCTGCCTTATCTACTGCTGTATATGCTGCACAGTTAATAATATATTCTGGCCTAGCTTCTTTTATTTTTTGCATCACATTATTTTCGTTAGTAATATCTAACTCTTGTGCATCCGTTAAAATTAATTCCTCTTCTTGAAATTTTTCTTTTACTGCTTGTGCAAGCATTCCTTTTGCCCCTGTAATTAAAATTTTCACTCCAGATTCCTCCTCTTTTTTTCTTTTTTATATGCAAAAATGAATAATATAGACATAATTAAACATAACATGATATTGATGCATAAATTAGCTATACTTGCTCCTGTTAAACCATATGCCTTAACGAATATGTTACAAACCACAATAGCTGATATGGCTGTTACCGCATAAGCAATAGTTGCTTTTTCTTGCTTTCTTATTGTAGTTAATACATATAGCAACAAAATACTAAAAGCATAAAAACCACCAGAAACAACTAAAGTTAATAATTGTGGTAAATACATGTGTAATGGTATTCCATAAATCCATTGCAAAATAGGGATACCAATAGTTGCACACACTAGAATAATTAATATGGTAACACCTATAATGAGTAATATAACTTTTCCTATTAATTGAAACATTTTTCTATCTTGATGGCTATTCCATAACTCTCCTAATGGTTTTAAAAGAGGTTTAATAATAAATAAGCTTGCTAAATTAATGGTAAATGCTGGTAAATAAATAATATTATATATGGTTTGCATTTCATAGTTTCCATAGATATCTATAGCGTATTTAACAGCATTGGATAAATATACACTTAAAATAGTTGCTAAGAATACCGGAAAACATTCTTTTAATAATTTTATTATTTTGGATTTTTGAAAATAAACTTTTGGTACAGTAAAATGTTTGATTTGTTGTAAATCAAATAAAGCAAAAACAACTGCATTTACGACAAATAAAGTAACAAATGCTAAAATGACGTTTTTGGTTACAAAATCTACAATAGCAAAGCATACTAGAGAAAAGATATTTCTAATAACAACTGATATGGCTCCTAATTCTAACTTGCCTTGTATTTGAAATTCTGCCTGATATGTTTCACTCAAATTATCTATTAACCTGAAAAAAATTAAACATAAACACATTACCATTTTTTCTAGTTCATATCCACTTATCCAGACAAAAATAATTCCTAGTAAACACATAGTGCTTGTAATAACAATTCTTGTTCCTAAGTAATCACCAAAAGTATACTTTCTTTTACTATCAGTTACCTGATAAATACGTATTCCATAATCTCCTACAGCATTAAGAATGGTAGCTGTTGCAAAAGCAATAGAAAACATTCCTGCTATTTCTGTACCATTAGCTCTCGTACATACAAACAAAACAACAGCATTTAGCATTGCTGCAATAAAACTTGCTATACTATTCCATACAAATTCTGATTTTCTTACCATGTTTTATACTCCTTATAGTTTTCCTATAATAAAAATAATTCTTAAAAATACTTCATCTATCCATTTTTGTCTGAACATTTTAGGATAAAATACTTTTTTAAACCATTTTATCAAACTAAATTTTCCTGTAAATAATTGCAATAGTTTTTTATTTTCTTGAGATAAATCTTGTATATAATATGTTTCATATTCTCGCAGTTGTTCCTTTACATTTTTAAAGTATCCATTTACAAAGAATTTCTTAATTCTCCATAATTGAAAACGAATAAAGCTCATTCCTCCAGCACTAACATTATTATCGTGTCTTCTATATTTTAGTACTACCTCTTTATCATAAATCACTTTTCCCAAACCTGCACATACCATATATGTCCACCAATCATGACCACAACTTTTGGTTGGTATATGTTCTTTTAATATTTTGATTGTTGTTTGATTCATGACTGAGTTAATTCCTAAAGTTATACAATCTACTAATGCATTTCGAAAAGAAGGACCTTTTTTATGAACTGCTCCATGCCCTGTAAATTCCATGTTTGTATTATAATAATCATAATTTGCAAAATATAATATAGGAATCTGTTGATTTTCTTGTTTAATAAAAGATATTGCTCTTTCTATTTTATTGGGAAACCATATATCGTCTTGATCAGAATAAGCATAATAATCAGCTTCTTCTGCCTCTTGAATTAACGTGAAAAAACTTTTGATAAAACCTACATTTTCCCCCTCTATTAAATGAATTTTATGTTCTTTTTCATATTGCTTTAAAATCTCTACGGTTTTATCTTGAGATCCATCATCTCTTACTAAAATTTCTATATTTTTATAAGTTTGCGCTAAAATACTATCTATTTGTTCTCTAACAAATTTTTCTCCATTATAGGTAGACATAAGTACTATTACTTTTTCCATACTTACTCCTTATTCATTGGTTTCTATTGCTTTATGATAAAAATGCATGATTACTTTTGCAATTGGCTTTGGCCAGAATCTTTCTAACATTTGTAAATCTTCTTCTAAACGTACATGATTATGTATTAAGTTAGAAGTTTCTGATTCTTCGTGAATTCTGTGCAACATTAAATATTGATGTATATATAAAAATCTTCCTTTGTAACTTGCAAATGTATAAAAAGAATCCCAATCTAAATCGCATTTTAGGTCAGTTTTATATGGTTTTTTTCCTAAAATTTTTGTATTCACTGTTACAGATGGACAACAAATAGGAGAACCTACTGACATAATTCTTCTTTTTATCAATTTACTCTTTCCTCCAAAACGTAATGGCATAAGTAGAATTTTTTTTATTTTTAAATTTCTAGTCAAAGGAATAACTTCTCCATTTTTGATTTCTTGATAATCTGTAAAAGCAATAACAAAATCTTTTCCTTTTTCTAACTGTTTTACAATCTCTTCTAAATAGTTTTCTTGGTAAATATCATCTTGATGTGCCACTGTAACATAGTCTGTTGAACATTGTGATACAGCAAAATTCCAATCTTGTCCTATTCCTTTTTCACCTTCGTTAATGTACAAAGGAATGTGATATTTTTCTGCCATTTGCTCAATATACTCATTTGGTGTTGATGTTGCCATAATGATATTACTCTTAACATTTTGTTTCAATAGTGATATAATACATTTTTCTAAATATTTTGATTCTTTATATGCACAAATGGCAAAAGTATGATTTTGAAATTTCTTATTCTGATTTGTTATTGTTTTTTTCTTCTTCAATATCATCCACTCTCTTCTTTAATCGTGATATTTCTTGTATTAAATTTACATTTTGTTTTGCTACCTTAGTTAGTTGTACCATAAGTTGAAAAATTAAATAAAAACTAATAAATATAGTAATACAAAATAACATGTTGGTTGTTAGAGTAAATCCTAAAAAATCTGAAATTGCTTCTATTGCATGAGGAATAGCTATAGCCACAATAAGTATAAAGCCCGTAAATACCCAAAAGATAGATAAAGAAATTTTTAATTTCTTATGTTTTACTGCACGTAAGATGAGAAGTAAATAAATAAGGGTAATTACTATCAAAGCTATTCTTAAAGATAATTGCATCCTATTCCACCTTCCTTTTATTGTTAATACTATCTAAAATAATAGCAAAACATACTTTAAACATATAATCTGCAGTTTTCCAAAAGCGGATAGAAGATTTTCCTCCTCTTCTCTCCTTCATGCTAACAGGAATCTCCAATACCTCATATCCCTTCTTTAAAATACATACTGTAGATTCTGGCTCTGGATATTCTGCTGGATAATCTTGTGCAAATTCTTGTATTAAATTTTTATTTACTGCTCTAAAACCAGATGTTGGATCTGTGATTTTTCTTTTACAAGTTATTTTTATAAAAAAGGAAATAATCTTAGATCCCAATCTTCTCATAAAGGTAGACTGAAACTGGCTTGTTGTTTTATCTAAGTATCTTGTTCCAATACACATATCTGTCTTTTTTTCTATAATCGGCTTACAAATTGTTTTTACATAATCAATATCATGCTGTCCATCTCCATCAAATTGTACAGCTATATCATAGCCTTTTTCTTTTGCATATTGATAACCTGTCTGTACAGCTCCTCCTATACCTATGTTTTGTACTAGGCAAATATGTGGTATATCATTTTCTTGTAAAATCTTTTCTGTATTATCTTTTGAACCATCATTAATAACAATATAATCTAACTTTTTCTCTTCTTTTTGATTATATTCATCAATACTGTGTATAACACCTAATATATTTTCTTCTTCGTTATATGCTGGAATAATTAGTAATATTTTCATTTTAGCTCCCTTCTATAAGAAAAAGTTAACAATTTCTATTATCGTAAGAATATGAACTCCCAAAGTTGCTCCAAATATCAAAATATTTCCATATTTTAGCTTCACGAAATTATTTTTCATACAACAACAAATTGGTACTAAAATAGCTATTGGTATAAAATACCTTCCCTGTACACCTGCTACAATTGGTTCTGCCACACCTGTCCATTCCAAGTATAGCCCCATATTGACTAATGCATACATTCCGAAAGCAAGTAATAAGGTCCATACTTTTTCTGCTCGATTGAATACTACTTCATTTTTTTCTGTAAAAATGGCAATTACCATAATAACAACCATATATAATATATACATACTTGGTACTTGAATAGATAACCACCCAAGATCATTTCCTATCATTTGATAGAAATAGGTTTCTCCATTTTCTATTCTATTATTCCATAATACCTCTATGATACGTAAAGGATTTTCTAATAAATATTGTAACTGCTCACTACTATTTACATGGTTTTCTGTTAAATAATCTGTTGCAGAATCGTTCACATTTCCTCGATTTATCCATGCCAAAGAAGCATAACTTGCCAAACAAATAACAATACTTAGTAACAAGAAAATAATCTTTTCTTTTTTCGTTTTCATATTCTTTTTAAAGAATATTGGAAATGCTAGTGCGATTATAGGAATATATGTAGCCTTTGAAATTCCAATAAAAATCATCAGGAACATATAGAAAATTTTTTCTTTTTTGGTTATGAGATCTTCTTTAAATAATAAATATAATGTATATGCTATATAAAGGAAAATCGAAGTATTCATAAGAGAATCTGCAGAGAAAGATACTGCTTGCTGTATTACCATTGGCATTAACATATAAATACCTAAAACTTTTTTTCCAAAAGGAATTTTCTTAATTGCCCAATAACCTATTCCTAAGAATAGTAATAGATTAAAGCTTCTAGCAATATATGTTGCTACAAATACATTTAAGTTGCATATTCTTCCTATTAGCATTCCTGCTGCTGATGGCAAGTATAATAAAAAAGAATAAGATTTCGCAGGAGATGGTGCTAATACTGTATCATCATAATCAGTAGATTCTTGCAATAAAAGGTTGTATTGATAGTAATTTTCTATATTTTCTCTATTTTCTTGTAAGTCTCTTGGTATTTCTACCTGTGAATCTTCTCTTCCTAAAAATTTTCCTTGAGATACCTCATATGCTCTCCATGTATGGGAAGCCCCATCTGGAATGTACTCTGGAATCATGAACACTAGGAATAAAATACTTATAGGAATAGCAAAGGTAAGGAACATTTTTTCTACTTGTTGATAATATTGTTTTACATGATATACTAAAAAAACAATAGAAACAAATCCTGTTATTCCCATACTTATTAATAAGTCTCTAGACCAATATCCTTGATACTCATGAGTAGTAATAAAAAAATATAGTAAAAATATAAAAATAAGTGTAACAATAAACTGAAAAATAAAACTTGTCTTTACTAATACCCATTTACTCCCTCTTTTTACTTTATCTAACACTTCGTTCATTATTTTTCTCCTATCGTATTCTATTATAATTAATGGTTGGTATATCTGTATCTAAACGATAATTTATATTAAAATATCTATCCCCTCTTTGGATTTCTTTACACCATCTTTTTACAAATAATTCATATTCCCCTGCAAATCGCTTTTGTTTTTCTTCCGAATCATCTTGTCCTCTTGATTTAGATTCATAATGATATAACTCTACAAAAGGATTATAAATAATTTGTAGGTCTTCTTGTAATATTTTTAAACAAAAATCTACATCATTAAAGGCAACAGCTAATTTTTCGTCAAATCCTAATACCTTTTCATAATTTTCTTTAGCAATCATAAAACATGCTGCTGTAACTGCACTTAAATCTTGTACGTAAGAAACGGCATCCTTTGCTGTGAAGGCACTTTCTGGTAATTCATGATAACGATGTCCAGCAAGTCCTCTAATTCCTATGGTAACACCTGCGTGTTGAATACTTCTATCTGGGAAGTATAGTCTTGCTCCACAAATTCCAACTCGTTTTTGTTCTACATACATTAACATTTCTTCTATCCAATTTGGTGTAATAATTTCTACATCATTGTTTAATAATATGATGTATTCTCCTGTAGCCTTTTCTACACCAAAATTAACTATACGAGAATAATTAAAATATGTAATTTCTAATTTTTCTACATGAACACAGTCATATTTCTTTTTTAATTCTTCATAATAAGCAAAAGTTTCTTTGTTTTTACTGTTATTTTCTACAATAACAATCTCTATATTCGTATACGTACTTTTATTCATTATAGATTCGACTGTAGTTTTTAAGTCATTTATATGATCCATGTTCGGAATCACAATAGATACTTTTGGTTTCTCTTCTTTTAAGGAATACACAATATGATACTGCCTTGGAAATTTTCCATTTTCTATTGCTTCATAAAGAATATGTTTTCTTTGTAAATGTTCTGCTATTACTCTTTTCTGAACATCTTCCTGTATATTTTCTTCTGCTTTTTTACCGTATAATACCTGATCTATATGAAATATTTGATTTGGTCTACTTAATATTTCTGTCATTCTCAACAATATATCATAAAAAGGGTCTTCTTGTGCAATATTTTTTAAGATATCGGTATGTTTCATTAAAAAATTCTTTTTTATTCCTATAAAATTGCCTATATAGTTTTTAGACAATAATGTATCATAGGCAAAATCTGGCTTAAAGTCTGGATTTTCTCTTTTCCCCTTTTCTTCACTATACTCATCATTATCTGTATAAAAAGCATAACAATCATTATATTCTAAATATTTTACTATGTTATAGAGAGCAAATGGATACATATGAATATGGTTTCCTACAAATAAGACATAATCTATATTTTCTTCTTCCTGTATTATCTTTTCATATTCTTTTGATTTTGCACACTTAACTGTAAAATGAGAATAGGTTTGTTCTTGTAAACCAGAAATACTCTTTTCATCATCTACAATAACTAAAAATTTTATTTTTAAGCAAGATTCATACTTTTTTTGCATTTCTAAATCTTTTTGAGATGGCTCATTTAAAATTTGCCACTCTTTATAGCTATCTGGAACGGTTTTACGGAAACGTATATAATTCATAATTCTTCTTATTTCCGTTTTCCATCCATTTCTTTTTAAGCTATGACAAAAATTTTTTATCTTCTCTTTCACAATATATCTCCTTAATTTTTAATGCATTATTTTCCTTTTTACTCTACGTAAGAAGCGATATAGAGGACCTCTATTATCTATATGGAATGGCTGAGCTTGACTTATAGCTACTTTTGATGCTTCTTTACTTGCTTCAAAAGCTGGTTTGTTATATACTGGTTTAATTTCTTCTCTATTATCATAATCTGTATTTAACATGTCATCAACCGCTTTTAAGAATTGAGCAAATCCTTTTTCTAATGGATAATCTTTCATGTAATTGATACCAAATGCAGACATTTTATTTCTTTTTTCTTCATTATCTAGTAAATCAATAATAGCGCTCGCTATTGCCTCAGGAGTAGTTCTTGCAAGCACAACTCCTCCATCTGGCATATCGTATATATTATTTTCTTTATATAACTCTACTACAGGTAAGCCTGCTGCCATCATCTCAAATGGAATTCTTGAAGGATTAGATGCACTCATGCAAACACCTACTTTGCATTTGTTGTATAATTGATTACATTCTTGAATAGGAATAATGTGCAAATTTTCACATTCAAAATCAAATGTAGCTTCTACACTAGATCCATATAAATAAATTTTTACGTCTGGTCTCAATGTTTTTACAATTTTTAATGCTCGTAATCCAATAATATCACATCTTCTTGATTTTTCTGGTTGATAAACAAAACAAATAGCATTTTCCTTTTTTACATCCTCTAGTTTTTTATAAATTTGTAAGTCTGCTCCAAAATCAAAATATTCTACTGGATTATCGTATTCTGCAAGCATCTTATGAGCAAGCCATTTTCCAATGGTTACAGGCTTAAATCCATAGCGATAAGAATTTTCTGTAATTAAATATTGATCGCCCATTGGGAAAAACCATGGTTCAAAATCTTGTATAAAATACGCTTTCTTTCTTGCTGGCATATTTTTTACAAACTCCACAATTTGCCAACCGGTAGCAAACATTAAATCATAGTCTTTTTTTACTTCTAGCCCTACATATACACCTGCTTCGCATTTTTCATAATATTCATTAATTTTATTTTTTACAATTTGAGGAGTAGAAATATCATCATCTTCTACATAAATATCACATTCATAACCAGCTCTTATTAGAGCATTTACATTTTGAATAATAGTTCTATGACCTCCTGAACCTTTTCCTGGATGTGGCATTACCCATGCAATTTTTTTCTTTCCCTTATTAGGATGTGTCTTTCTATATTCTTCTAAATATTCCTCTGATAATTTTGGTAACATTAAAGCTCTCCTTTGCTCTTGTTTTCTTTTTATTTCTTCTGGCAAGTCATATTCTTTACTAATCATGTCTTGAATATAACAAATTTCATTAAATTCTGCTTCTGCTTTAATATCTGTGCAAACAGAACTTCCATGTTTTCGATAATAGTTAAGTGATTTTGCTAAGAAACTGATTCTTCCTGTTTTTAATACTTGAGAATAAATATACCAATCTCCTGCAACTTTAAAATCTTCTGCTTTAGTAAAAATATCTTGATAATTTGCCTTTCTCCAAATAACACTAGAAACATTTAAAATTGTATTGGTCACACTCAAATGATCTATAATTTCTTTTTCGCCCTCTCTTACATAATTCATATTCCAATCACCACAACGGCACATATCATATAAATCATCTGAACGATAGCGAATTAATTGATTATTTTCATCAATTCTTGCCGAATCACAATAGGATAAAACCACTTTATCATCATCAAAAGCCTTCATCAACTCTTGTACAAAAGTACTTTCTGCACTATCGTCTGCTTCTGCAAGCCAAATAAAATCACCTGTAGCTGCTTCAAATCCCTTTTTCCATTGTTTAAATACACAACCGCTATTTTTTTCGTTTTTAATAAATTTTATTTGTAAATTTTTATCTTTTATGGATTTTATCTTCTTTTCAATCACTTCTACACTATTATCAGTAGAACAATCATCTAAGATAATAAGCTCATATATAGGGTATGTTTGATTTAAAATAGAATCAATTCTCTCAATAATAAAATTTGCATAATTATAATTGGGAATAATAGCACTTACCTTTCTTGGTTGTGGGATGTATAGCTTGTCTTTTCTTGTTTTATAGATATTAATTTCCTTGTTTTCTGGATACATTTTATTTTCCTCCTAATAATCTTTTTATTCTATTTTTTAAACTTGCATTTTCTAAAGCCTCTTCTTTTAATTGTAATTCCTTTTGTAAATTCTGAATTGCCCCTTCTTTAGCTATTCCTCGAATTTTTTCATTTTCTAATTCCTGTTTTGTACTATCTATATCAAAATTATGATTTTGACTATAATATTGCCAAATACTATCTTCTCTAATTTTTTCTTGCATTTTCATATCCAATTGTTCAAAAATATCGCGATATTGTGCTAACTGATATTTTTTTATTAGCTTTTCTATATTGACATATCTTCTTAATGAAATAGTATATAGTAAAGAACGATATAAAATATATTCCACTGGCAAATTACTACTATACCATTCTTGATCAAAGAAATAAAATTCATTTTCTAAGTAAAAACAATTTTTAAAAGTCATATCCCATAATCCGTCTTTTGCAAAATGCAAATCTTTTAAAATTTCTGGTTTTGTAATAGAAATGTCATACTCTGCAAAAATAGTATCTTGTATATTTTGCATAGGATAAGTATCTTTTCTCAAAATTTTGATATACTCTTGTATTATGTTTTCAAACTCTTCATCTTTTCCCTGTTCTAACTTTTGTGTTAATACATTAGACAATAAATATTGTTGCTGAACATATTTGCTTCTAATTTTTCCATTTTCTACATAATCTAATGTTAGAATTTGTTTTCGTTTTAATATTTCTATATTTTTCTTTATTTGCTCATAATGAAGAAGTGCTTTATCATCTACTGGCTCTTTTTCTACATATTCTGTTCCAATTTTAGTCATTAAACGATACTCTGGTTTTCTTAAATTGTTATATGATACATAGGAATATTTTTGTTCATTTTCTTTTTTACTTGCCTCTACTAAATAAGCATTTGCAAAAAAGGAAAATAGTGAATCATCATTTTTTAAAATTTCACGGAATAAATCAATTTCATTCATCAAAATATCTGATTTTTCTTTTGGATATGGCATATATTTATCTACACTATTATATTTTGGCGGTTCCTTGTCAGAAAATATAACATTAGGCATACGATAATCTGGTAGAGGATAATAGAAATTCTGATAACTAAACCCCGTTTGTTCTAGCATTTTTTGCAACTTCTGTTTTGTATAAGTTTCTATTTTGTCCTCTTCATTATTATAATTTAATAATCCAGCAAATTTTTTATTCAAGTGATTTTCTGGATTTCCTACAAAATAACGAATTCCAAATTGATTATCTACTGCAATTAATAAAATTCCATCTTCTTTTAAGTTTTTAGAAAGCTCATCAATCATCTCTTGAGAAGTCTTATGATTTGCTTTTGCTATATATGGCAAGCTTCCAATAAGTGTGATATAATCAAATTTTTCTGTTAAAGTAATATCTTCCCATTCTCCTAGTATAATTTCTAAATTGTCTTGGTTTTCATATCTTTTACTTATAATAGTAGCTTTATCAGGCTGATTTTCTAAGGTAACTACTTTTTTTGCCTTTTTGCAAAGTACTCCCGTAATTTCACCTAAGTTTCCTCCTACTTCTAGTATAGAGCTATTTTCTTTGAACGGATACCAATTAATGATATTTTGACAAATGGTTGATAAGTGTCTAATTTCCTCTGTAGTTACATCTTTTGAAAAATGTTTTTCATATTCTTGATTAGAAAAATTTTCAATATATTCTGCAATTTTCTTTCCTTTATTGATTTGTTTTTTCTTATGCTTATCTTGATAGAATTGTGTATTTAATTTCATATTCTCTACCCTCTTTTAAATTTGTATCGTAACATCTCCATCTTTTCCTATAATATGTTGTTTTACCTCTAATTCTTGCATCCACGCTCTTGTTTCTTTCGTTTTCCATGGTCCGGTATCCTCGCCTGTCCCTGAATCATTGTTCCATAACCATTCTGTTGTAGGCCATAAGCATACTTTAGGCTGAATAATAGTATATAATTCTTTTGTTGCTCCACTTTGTCCATGATGTGCCATTTGCACAATTTGACATTGTAAATCTTCCTTAGAATTATTTTGTATTAACTTTGTACTACTTTCTTCTCCAGTGTCTCCTAAAAATAGAATTTTCTTATCTCCTACCTTCATTTGAACTACCATACTAGAATTGTTTCCTGCATTATTCGTTATTTCCGGATTTTTAATTCCTAAAATTTTACAAGATACATTATCTATGGTAATAATCTCATGCAAATTAGGCTCCTTTACCTTATCTTTCATAGTATCTAAAACTGTTAAAAATTCTTCTACTTCTTCTTTTCTTGTAGAATCATACTGTTCATACCAGGATAAAGGATTTACTGAGCAATATATATTTTCTACTGTAATTTTAGACTCTTCTTCTGAAAAAATTTTGGTAAAAGCTCCTACATGATCTTTATGAGGATGAGTTAAAAACCATGCATCTACTTTTCCGCCCGTATTGTAATACATAGTTTTCTAAGTTGCTAGCGTCTTCTTTTGTTCCCCCATCTACTACAATCGTTTTTCCATTTTGTGTTTGCACTATATAGCCCATCATTTGAGAATGACTTTGGGCAGAAAGTTGTGTTAAAAGTATGGTATCTTCTTCTTGCGAATTCCATATTCTTGTTTGTATAAAAATAAGAACACTTATAGAAATTATAATTGTTACAATATATAGAAATATACTTTTCTTTTGACTATTTTTCATTTTCTTTTTCCTTTTCTATAGTAATTTCTGAGTTAAGACTAATCATACCTACTGTATCTTTTAAAGATAATACTTCTACTAATAGAGCATCATATTTTCTATTTAATACTTCTAACTCTCCTCTTTCATTAAAGTGTGTACAACTAAAAGATAATGTATACTTTCCTGGTGCTAAATTAATTGTTTGTTTGAAGGAAACTTCTACAACATCACCTTTTTTAAACTTCCCTGTAGATATTTTTTCAATTAAAGTATTTGTTCCACACATTTCTAATCCTTTGAAATCTTTAATAGTCATAGTAAAAATAGGTTCATTTACATCTTCTAAAAATTCTACCTTTGACTTTAAAACAATTGGTTTATCATTTTCTATAATAGATGCAAAATCTCCATTAGGTTCAAACATCCCATAATCAATTACTTTTGCCTTTCCATTGCCATATTCTATAATGTTTTGATTTTCATCAAAGTGAGATTTCCAAGTATTACTATTCGATTTTTGATAATGAGAACTTTGTGTTGCTCCATCTTGATTAGATAAATTTTCTTCTTTAGCTTTTTTATCATCTAACCCAACTATCATCTTTTTGTATTTTTCAACACCTTCTTTTACTCCACCATCAAAAATTTTTCTTCCAGAATCAATAATAATTGTTCTTGTACAATTTTTTAATACATCTGTAATACTATGAGTAACAAATAAAATCGTTTTTCCTTTTTTCTTAAATTGTTCAAATTTTTTAAAACATTTTAATTGAAAAGACATATCTCCTACAGATAATACTTCATCTACAATTAATATATCTGGATCAACATTAATAGCGCAAGCAAAAGCGAGTCTTGCAAACATACCTGAAGAATAGGTTTTTACTGGTTGGTATAGGTGTTCTCCTATATCTGCGAAATCAATAATTTCTTGTTTTCTCTCTTCTATTTGTTCATTGGTAAGCCCCATAACCTGTCCATTTTGATAAATATTTTCTACTCCTGTAAGCTCTGGATTAAATGCTGTACCTAATTCTAATAAAGAACTAATTTTTCCATGTATCTCTATCTTGCCAGAGGTAGGTGTTACTACTCCTGTTACCATTTTTAGTAAAGTAGATTTTCCTGCCCCGTTCTTTCCTAGAATACCTAGTACTTCTCCTCTTTTTAAATCTAAGTTAAAATCTCTCATAGCAGAAAATACTTCATGTTTATGAACACTTGGTATAATAGCTTCTAAAAGTCTATCAGTCTTTTTATGAAACATTTTATAATCTTTACACAAATTTTCTATGTGAATGGCAGTTTCATTACTATCAAACTGTTTTTGTTCTTCCATTTTGTTCGTCCTTTCGTTTATCTTTTTCCTAATAATTTTAATACACCATAACGAATTTGAAATAAAGGTCGTGCTAGAAATGGCATATTCATAATCATAAAATTTAATATATAATAACTTAGTGTTTCATAACGATAAAGAAGATGAAATGTTTTCCAAGCTTTGCAATTAAAGTTTTTCTTCTTTTTTATCATTGTAAAATAGTTATATGCTCTTGTATTTAATTCTTGTATGGTTTCCGGAAATCCTTCTGGATGTTTTACATATGTTCCAAAAAGTCCCAATTTTACTTCGATAAATAGTTCTCTTACTTCATCTAATTTCTTGAATTTATGCGAAATCTTATCTGTTCCTACTTGATTATTTCCATGTTGTCTGTATAAAATGTATTTTTCTTCTATATAGGCTACTTTTCCATTAAAAGTTGCCATTAGTCCAAGCCACAAGTCATGAATAGCATACTTAGAATCTGTTGGAATAGGTAATACACATTCTATTAATTCTTTTTTAGCTATTACTGTACATCCTGTTACACAATTATATAAATATTGCATACGATAATCTTGGAACTTTTTTATTTTTCTTGTTAGTTTCATATAATCATTAAAAGAAGGATATAACGTATGTAAATCTTTATCTACAACCTGTAAATCTCCAAAAGCAAGTATTGCCTGTTTATTTATCAATGTTTCTAAGGACTTTTCTATTTTTTGTGGTAACCATACATCATCTTGATCAGATAACATAAAGTATGGTGCTTTTACTTGTTTTAGCAGAAATTCAAAGTTTTTTACATACCCTAAATTTTTTTCTTGAAAATGTACTTCTATTCTTTTATCTTTTTGCAAATATTCCATTAATATATGACGAGTGCTATCCTTAGAACAATCATCTGAAATAATTAATTTGATATTTTGTTCTGTTTGCCCCAATATGGAATCTATTTGTTCTTTTAAATATTTTTCCCCATTGTAAGTAGCTAATAATACATCTACTTTTTCTTCCATTTTCTCACCTAAATCCTATAAGACATCTGCGAAGTCTTTTTTATTTCTTTTAAATACAGAATTTCCCCATACAAACATGAATATAGTAATTATCCAAAATGCAATGGTATATACTCCATATCCTGCTGTAATGATGTTTCCTTCAATAAATACTTCTCTAAAAGCTGTTACTAAATACGTAAAAGGCATACATTGCATAATTTTCAATATGGTTGGATGGTTAGCAAGCATAGACAAATTCCATACGATTGGTGTAAACCAAAAAAATATTTGCATAGCAATAGATAGTAAGTTAGAAAAGTCTGGTACTAATGTAGTAATAGCTGATGTAAATCTAGTAAAAGCTATAATAAAAGCATATACCGCAATTAGTACGTAAATCAATTCTAAGATATTAGGAAAGTAGTTAAAAATACAACATACTACAGTTGCTACCGCAAATAAAAAGATGGATACAAAACTTGATGCAATAATCGATATTAAAGGAATTGTATCTACTGGGAAAATGACTTTTTTTACTAAATAACTATATTGCCTGATAGCTCCACTTGCTGACATAATAGAATCATTAATGCATAGCCACATTGCCATACCTGGTAAAAACCATACTATATAAGGGTCATTTCCTGCACTACCTGTTTTTAGAATATATTGAAATACGATAACATAAGTAATCATGAAAATAAAAGGTTGTAAAAACCCCCATATGCTTCCTAAACTTGTATTAGCAAATCTATTTTTAAAATCATTTTTTCCTAGTTGCCATACTAATTTTTTATTCTTCCATGCTGTTTTTATAAATTCCATAAAATTTTTTCTCTCCTTTTTGTTTATCTCATTCTATATACTAAATAAGAAAAAACAGGAAAATGAAATATCATAATTTCTTTCAAAGCTCTTTGTTTCATTCCTGAAAAAGCTAAATATTTTTTATATTGTAAAAAATGTATATTACATATTTTTGTTTTTTCTATTTTCGTATAATATTGTAAAACTTTTTCTTCTTCCTTACTTTTTGGTAGTTTTAGTTTATCTCTATATTCTTTACACATGATGCTACCCTTTTTATAAGCATCTACTACTACTCTTTTTCGATAAGCGCTATAACCTTTTATACCATTTCCTTGTTCTTTTTTCCATTTTGTAATATTTTGCTTAAAACTTCTTCCTCCAAATTCATTATGAGTATGCAATCGATATCCAAATAAAGGCTCCGCTATATAGGCTACCCCTTTTTGTTTGCTTGCTAAATACACAGAAATCCAGTCATGTGCCATTGTGTTTTCTGTGAAAGGTAACATTTGTTCTTTAATTCTTTTAGTAAATAATTGTGAGCAACCAATTGCTATATGCCTAGAAAATGCTAAGATTTGTTCTTTTCCTTCTATTTTTGGCATATGCTTGTACTCTATATAACTTTTATGCAGAATTGCACCTTCTTCATTAATCTGCTCTGCATCACAATATACTAAATCAACATTTTTTGCCCATAATGTTTCTATACTTTTTTTAATTTTATTAGCATACCAAATATCATCATGATCTGCAAAAGCTACATATTCTGCATTTGATTGTTGTAATAAAAATTCAAAATTCTTTAAATATCCTCTATTTTCTGTATTAAAAAAAAGAGTAATTCTTTCATCTTGTTTTGCATAGTCTTCTAGTACTTTTTTTACTTCTGGATTTGTTGAAGCATCATCACTAATCATTAAATGAATATTTTTGTATGTTTGATTTAATATACTTTCTATTTGTATTTTTAGGAAACGTATGTTGGAGTTATACGTTGCCATTAATATATCTATAGGAACTTGTTTTTTTGTTTTTGCCATAACTTAAATTTTCTTTTCCTTCTTCATAAATTACTAGGGTAATTTTATATTTTATTACCATTTTTGTCAAGTTATATTAGAAAATATAGGCACTTTGTTGTAAATAAGAACAAAAGTGATAGAAATATCTATTTTTTGATTTTTTCTATCACTTTTATGGGTATTTATATTTATATAAAGTTGTAATCTTTCTTATGTGTTTAATATTGGTATAACTACTGGGCGAAAACCATGGTTATAATAACAATTTCCAGTTGAAGCTGAAAATGAACATCTCCCTGCTTGCAGCAACATATGGAAGTGTTATAAAAGGCGCAATGATGTTATTCCCTTTTCTTTTTTTATTTGAAGCATGCTATATTTCTCCTTTTTCCCTTTAGTTTTCTCTTTTTTTATCCTTTTATACTGTTTATATTATATATTATCCTTTTGTATAATTCTATTACATTTTGGTTACAGTTTTATTACAGTTATATTTCATCTTTCGTAAAAAAAATAATAGCAAATTTGCTATTATTGTAATTCTTGTAATAAAGTATTTTTCGTTTGTATACCTATAAACATTTTACTAACTTCTCCATTTTTGAATATATACATAGTTGGTATACTAAAAACATTATATTGATAAGATAATTCCTCATTTTTATCTACATCTATTTTTACTATTTTGGCAGAGTCTTGCATTTCTTTTGCGATTTCTTCTATAATTGGTTCCATTTGTTTACATGGTCCACACCAATCTGCATAGAAATCTACTAATACAGGAACAGTAGATTGTAGTACTTCTGCCTTGAATTCTTCTACACCATTAATTTTAATTGGTTTGTATTCAGAAACTTCCTGTTGCTCTGCTTCATTACTTTGTTCATTCGCCATTGCTTGAGCATTGTTTTGTTCACTTATCATCTGATTAGTTTCATCTGTTATATTTTGCGTATTTTCATTATCATTTACTTCTTCATTTATTGTTTCATTATTTACCATTTCATTATTAATTACATTTTCGTCATTTGTTTCATTTTGCGTTCCTATTGAAAAACTTTGAAAATTAAACCCTACCATAATAAGTGTTCCAATAATAATTAAAATAACACCACAAATTTTATTAATCATATCATAGTGTTTTTTTATCCAATTAAACGTAGTCTGCAATTTTTCTAAAAAGATAGCACTAAGTAAAAAGGGAATTCCTAGTCCTAAGGAAAAAAGTAATAACATCATTGCGCCTTTTATAACACTTCCATATGTTGCTGCAAGCATAAGAGCTGTTCCTAAAAAAGCTCCCACACAAGGTGTCCAGCATAAAGCAAAAATCATTCCAAAAATAATGGCAGAAAATACATTTAATTTTTCCTTTTTCTTTTGTATGCCTTTTGTTGTATCAAATATATGAATAATTCCTAAAAAGTTAAGTCCAAACAAAATAACAATGATTCCCATCACTATATTAATATAAGTTGCATATTGTTTTACAAAATGTCCAAAAGTTCCTGCAAATACACCTAATAATACAAAAGTGATGGTAAAACCTATAATAAAACTAATTGCATGAATAATTGTCTTTTTTCTTCCTACCTCCTGTCCTGCAAAATAAGAAATATACATAGGTAGTAGTGGCAATAAGCAAGGCGAAATAAAGGAAGCAATTCCTTCTAAAAATACAATCAAATATTCCATTTTATGAATCCTTTCTATATGGTTTACTTGTAAGCTCAATAATGAAATCCATATTATCGTCTTCTGCTGCTTTATTTTTTCGAATAGCACCACATTTTTTGCAGCGATAAATAATCATATATCCTTTTTTACTGCTTAGTTCCACGCTAATTGGTTCTAAGGCTCCGTGACAACTTTGTGCCCTATCTCCTGGATATATATCTACATGTTTAGAATATAAGCAAAAAGGGCAATGATCCCTACTAGTATAGCCTAGCTTAGGAACTAATTGTCCACAATGCTCACATATAAATTCTTCATCTATTTTAGTAAATTTTTTTGTTTCCATTATTCTCCTTTTATTGTTTCAATTTTTTTATTTTTCATACCTTAATATTGAAAAATACTGTCACCTAAAAATTCCCTTAATAAAGAATTTCTTGGAATATCATCAATAGCAAGGGGTTCAAAATATTTTAAAAATCTAGATAGTCTTTTTGCCTCTGCATATTCTGGGCTATCATTAGTAATTTTTTCAAATAAAGGTAATGCAGAATTTCGTAATGCGTGAATTTCATAGATTAATGAACTATTAAACATCATATCTGCTTGTTCTTGGAATGGGAAGATATTTTTTTCTTCTCCTCTTGCTACAGAGTGCCATGATTCTAAAGTATCTTGTGCAGTATATCCTCTAAAGTTATAATCTCTTACTGTTCTTCTAATAATTCTCGTATCTGTTGTAGTGATACGATTATAATAATCAATGTTTAGTACGGTTAATGCACTAATGTATATTTTAAATTTTTGACTTGCTGGAATAGACGGAGTTAATTGGTTATTTAAGCAATGAATTCCTTCTATTACTAAAATTTCATCATCTGCTAATTGCAACGTATCTCCTTTATAATATTTATGTCCATCTTTAAAGTCAAATGTTGGCATTTTAACTTCTTTTCCCTCTAACAAGGCTTTTAAGTCTCTATTGAATAAGTCTAAGTCTATTGCTTCTAATGCTTCAAAGTCATATTTTCCATTTTCGTCTCGTGGCGTATCTTCTCTTTCTACAAAATAATTATCTACTGAAATAGTCTTTGGCTTTAATCCATTTAAACGTAGTTGTACTCCTAATCTTTTAGCAAATGTTGTTTTTCCAGAAGATGATGGACCTGCAATTAAAATCATTTTTTTATTTTTATCTTTTGCTATAGCATCTGCAATTTGTGAAATTTTCTTCTCATGTAGGGCTTCAGATGTTAATATTAATTCTTTTCCTCTGCCTTCACGAATAATTTGATTGGTTTTTTCCAAAGTTGTAACACCTATCGCACGGAAAATATCTTCATAGTCTTGCATAGTTGCATATAATTTTTTACTATCTTTAAATGGTTGTATAATAGTAGGTGTGCTTTTATTAGGATAACGTATAAAAAATCCATCTTGATATTTCATTAGTTCGAACTTTTGAATATATCCTGTAGAAGGTGGCATAATTCCATAGAAATAATTACTATATCCTTCACAAAAATACAAAGAAACATAATCTTTGTCTTTAATTTCTAATTGTAATCTTACAGCTGTATCCGAAGGATTTTTTTGTAGAAATTCTTCTGCTTCTTCTCTTGACATCTCTCTTTTCTGAATAACTAGATTTTTATCTACAATTTCTCTCATCCTATTTTGTAACTTTTCAAGCATTTCTTCTGTTGGTTCTTGTTCACAAATATCGCAGAAAATATCATTCGAAATTTGATGGTTAATATTTAAATGTAGATTTGGATATAATTCTTCAAAAGCCATTGTCATAATAAACAGTAATCCTCTTGAATAAATTCTTCCTCCATCCCTTTTAGATAAATCTACAAATTCTATTTGATCATTTTCTTGTAGTTCTTCATTTAATGATTTTACTTCATTATTAATTTTACAAGCAAGTATGGGAATTCGTGCATTCTTGATTTCGTCATCAAATACTTCTATTATTTTACTTCCCTTTTCTACTTCTTTCGTTTGGTTTTGATATATAATTTTCATGCAAATTTCATCCTTTCTTTTGTATTTTATCTTTATTCTTCTAATAGCCAATCTATTACATTTTTATGAATGATTCCCTCTTGTGAAAAATCAAACTTATCTAATGATAAAACATATTTTGGATAATTATCTTCTATTGCTCTAAATGCTCCAAACTCTCTATTTACCACAGATTCATCTGCTAGAATATAGGCAACTTGGATATATATTTTTTCATTAAATCTCATAGCAATAAAATCTATTTCACCTTTTTCTAAATTTCCCACCTTAACATCATATCCACGAGATATCAATTCATTATATACAATATTCTCTAGATATGCTCCTAATTGTGGTCGTTTTCCAATACTCATGATATGACCTATTCCTAAATCAGTTAAATAGTATTTATATTTTCCATTTAATATTCTTTTTCCTCTAACATCATATCTATCAGCTTTATTTATCATCATTGCTTTTGTCATATACTCTAAATAATTGTATAATGTTATTTTTGAAACTTCTCTTCCTTCTTGATTAAGAAAATAATTGGATAAGTTTTCAGCAGAAAAATTTTGAGAAGGTGTTGTCATAATGTATTCTACAATTCTATTAAATAAGTCTAAATCTTTGATATTAAATCTAGTTATAATATCTTTTACTATTATAGAATTATAAATATCTAATAAATAAGTTTTTATTTGTTCCTCGTCTGTTAGCATAAACCTTTGAGGCATTCCTCCCCATGTGATATAATCGTTAAAAGTATCCTCTAAATCTCTTTTATCTGTTATATTTTTTAATTCACATACTTCTTTAAAAGTAAAAGGATAAATTCTAAAACTTACATACCTTCCTGCTAAATGTGTAGCTAATTCTCCTGATAATAAATCGCTATTAGAACCAGTTATAAATATAGAAACATTTTTCGAAGCTTTAAAAGAATTTACGGCTTTTTCCCAATTCGTAACATTTTGAATCTCATCAAATAACAAATAATATTTTTGATCATTTATCATTTTTTCTTTTATATAATTGTGTAAGTCTAAGTCATTTTTGATAAATGCATAATCCTCAAACTCAAAATTAATATAAATAATTTGAGATTCTTCTATTCCCTTTTCCTTTAATTCATCTATTATTTGTAATAAAATAACAGACTTTCCACACCTTCTAATTCCTGTTATTACTTTAATTAAATCTTGGTCATAAAAAGGCCTTATTTTAGATAAATATTTTTCACGAATAATCATATGCTATCTCCTCTTTTCTTCCTTTATTATAATCTTTTTCTAATTTTTTGTCAACAATTTTGTTTAGTGTAGTAAACAAAATTGTTGTAATTTTGAATTTTGTTTAGTGATAGTATATAAATTATTTTGATTATTATACATTTTTTAACTCATTTTTTCTTTTATTTTTACCAATGTGTTTAATGCATCAATAGGAGTTAGCTGATTTAAATCAATTTTATCAATTTCTTGTGCTATTTCTGCTAATTTATAATTATACATATCTAACTGTCCTGCTGTTTGCTTTTTACTTTCTTTTTCTGCTGATTTTCCCGTTAATACATTTTTTCTTTCTAGAGAACGCAAAATTTCATTTGCCCTTCTTGTAACAACTTGTGGAACTCCTGCCAATTTTGCAACATGTACACCATAACTTTCATCTGTACCTTCTGGAACTATTTTTCTTAAAAAGATAATGTCTTCTCCTTTTTCTTTTACAGCAATAGAGTAATTTTTAACTCCTTCTAATTTATCTTCTAATTGCGTTAATTCATGATAATGTGTTGCAAATAAAGTTTTTGCTCCACATTTTTCTTTATCAGCAATATATTCTGCTACTGCCCATGCGATAGATAGTCCGTCATAAGTAGAAGTTCCTCTTCCAATTTCATCTAATATAACTAAGCTATTTTTTGTAGCATCTCTTAAGATATTGGCAACTTCCATCATTTCTACCATAAAAGTACTTTGCCCCATACTTAAATCATCAGAGGCACCAACTCTAGTAAAGATTTTATCTACTACACCAATTTTAGCATAAGAAGCTGGTACAAAACTGCCTACCTGTGCCATTAAAGTAATTAAAGCTACTTGCCTCATATAGGTAGATTTACCTGCCATATTAGGTCCTGTAATAATTGCTAAACGATTATCTTCTTCATCTAAATAGGTATCATTTTGCACAAAACTTCCTGCTGGTAGCATTTTTTCAATAACAGGATGTCTTCCATCTTTAATTTCAATAATACCTTCTTTTTCAACTATTGGTTCTACGTAATTCATATCTTCTGCTACTGTTGCAAAAGAACATAAAACATCTAAAATAGATACTACTTCTGCTGATTTTTGAAGTCTTCGAATTTCTTTTTCTATTATTTCTCTTACCTCTGTAAAAGCATTATATTCTAAATTAACAACCTTTTCTTCTGCACCTAAAATTTGATTTTCTAAATTTTTTAATTCTTCTGTAATATATCTTTCTCCATTTGTTAGTGTTTGTTTTCTCATATATCTATCTGGTACTTGTGAAATGTTAGATTTACTTACTTCAATATAATATCCAAACACACGATTAAAACCAACTTTTAAATTTTTGATTCCTGTAGCTTCTTTTTCTTTTGCTTCTAACTCTAGAATCCATGTTTTTCCTTCTATTGTTGCTTTTTTTAGTTGATCAATTTCAGGGTCATAGCCAAGTTTAATAATTCCTCCCTCTTTTACAGACATAGGTGGTTCATCTACTATAGCTTTTTCAATTAATTCATAAATATCTACTAATTCATCTAAATTCTGATATAGGTCTTGTAGCATTTTACTTTGTGTATTAGTTAATACCTTCTTTAAATCTGGAAGTTGATGTATAGAATTTTTTAAAGATATCATATCTCTTCCATTTGCACTATCATAAGAAATTTTTCCTGATAAACGCTCTATATCATATACTTTTTTTAGAGCTTCACTAATATCTCCTCTTAAGATGACATCATCTTTTAGTTCTCTTACTGCCTCTAATCTCTCATTGATTTCTGCTACTTCAATCAAAGGATCATTTAACCATCTTCTTAACAATCTTCCTCCCATGGAAGTTGAAGTCTTATCTAATACCCATAATAGAGTACCTTTTTTGCTCTTATCTCTCATTTTTTCTGTGATTTCTAAGTTTCTTCTAGCATTTATATCTAATGCCATATATTTAGTTGTTTTATAAAAGATAATTTTATTGATATGATCTAAATTATTTTTTTGTGTTTCTTTCAAATATCGTATAATTCCGCAAATGGCACAAATAGATATTTCTTGATTTGTAGGAGTATAGACATTTTCTCTGTCATCTACAAAAGCATAATCTTTTTTTATACTAGAAATATCACTAGAAAAATATTCATCTGGAGCTTGTGATATGTATAATTCAAATCGTTCTTTGATTTTTGCTATTTCTTCTTTACTATCGTACATAAATTGATTTACTACAAGTTCTGCTGGAGAGTATCTAGAAATTTCATCTAATAGTTTTGAAAAATTATTCGTTTCTGTAATTTGTGTTGCTCTAAAATCTCCTGTTGAAACATCACAAATGGCAATTCCAAAGTATGTTCCTATTTTATAAATGGACATAATATAGTTATTTTTCTTTTCTTCTAGTAAATTCGTTTCTAGAACAGTTCCTGGTGTAACAACACGAATAACTCCTCTTTTTACAATACCTTTAGCTGTTTTTGGGTCTTCTAATTGTTCACATATTGCTACTTTATATCCTTTTTCAATTAATCTAGAGATATATGTTTCTGCTGCATGAAAAGGTACTCCACACATTGGTGCTCTAGCTTCTTGTCCACATAATTTTCCTGTTAATGTAAGTTCTAGTTCTTTTGATACACGAATGGCATCTTCAAAGAACATTTCATAAAAATCTCCTAATCGATAAAATAAAATGCAATCTTCATATTCTCTTTTTGTTTCTAAATATCTTTGCATCATAGGAGAGAAATCTTCTATGTTTACATCTTTACTACTTTGTGTAATTTGTTCTGCCATTTTTTGTTCCTTTCTTGTTTTATACTATTTTCCCTTTTAAATACCACATATGTTCTGAAACAATTTCTAAAGTAACCATTGTTCCAATAATATCTGGTGTTCCTTCAAATATAACTACTTTGTTAGAATCTGTTCTTCCTGTTAGCATATTTTCATTATTTTTACTATATCCTTCTACTATTACTTTTTGTTTTGTTCCTATATATGCTTGATTATTTTTTGCTATTTGCGATTCCACTAATTCTTTTAATCTATTAAATCTCTCATGTTTGATTTCTTCAGATATTTGATTTTCCATTTTATCGGCTACTGTTCCTACTCTTCTAGAATAGATAAACATAAATACTTGTTCAAAATTTACTTTTCTTACTACATCTAACGTATCTTCAAAATCACTTTCCGTTTCTCCTGGGAATCCTACGATAATGTCAGTTGAAAATTTTACATGAGGAATTTGTTTCTTCATTTTATCTACTAAGGCTAAGTACTGCTCTTTAGAATATTTTCTATTCATTTTTCTTAATACTTCTGTGCTTCCTGATTGTAAAGGTAAATGAATGAGCTTTGAAATTTTATCTTGTTTAGCTATAACTTCAATAACATCATCTGTAAAGTCCTTTGGATGTGGTGAAACAAAAGTAATTTTTTCTATTCCTTCTACTTCACAAATTTTATTTAATAATGTAGCAAAAGAATATACACCTTCCCATTCTATTCCTTTTTCTTTCCATTTTTCTTCACGTAAATATGAGTTTACATTTTGTCCTAAAAGAGTAATTTCTTTATAGCCTTGTTTTGCAAGCTCTGTTACTTCTTGCAGAATATCTTGTGGATGTCTGCTTCTTTCTCTTCCTCTTACATATGGTACAATACAATAGGTACAAAAGTTATTACATCCATTCATAATGGTAACAGATGCCTTAATATTGTCATCTCTCTTGATTGGTAGACCTTCTATTACCTCTCCATCAATATCTATTACATCTTCAATTCTTTTTCTTGTTTGCAAAATTTGGTATACATCTTTTGGTAGCTTATGTAAAGTATGTGTTCCGAAAATCAAGTCAACAAATGGATAGCTTTTTCTTAGTTTTTCTATAATATGCTTTTCTTGCATCATACATCCACCTATTGCAATGATGGCATTTCTTTCTTCTTTTTGTTTTTTTACTTCTCCTATTTTTCCAAAAAGTTTTTCTTCTGCATTTTCTCTAACACAACATGTATTAAAAATAATGAAGTCTGCTTCTTTGCTATTTTCTGTTCTAGTGTAACCCATTTTTTCTAGCATTCCACTTATTTTTTCTGAATCATTTTCATTTAATTGGCATCCCATAGTTAATATATAATATTGTAAGTTCTTATCCTGATTGATTTGAGCCACTTTTTCTATATATTGTAATTCGTTTTGTATTTCGTTCTTATTCAAGCTTTCTCCTCCTTTTATGCCTTATTATTCTATTACATTTTTGGATTTTTTTCAAGTGAATTAGAAAGTTTTGTTGGAAGTTGGTTATTGATTGCTGTATGGAATATGTTTGTATATATTTTATGTTAACT
>CALWZX010000005.1 GCA_944386125.1 uncultured Clostridia bacterium
GATGGGTCTTCGTGATTCTAGTTTGGCCGCCGTTGATGGAGCCTGTTGTCCTTGGTAACCTTGAGCAATTTCCTCGGCAGCACCTGTAAAAATACTTGCCTCTTCCATTATCCCATTATACACAGCCTGTGCCTTTTCAGCTTGTGTTAATGCATCACTACTCTTTCCAATAGTAGCGGCATATTCTTCATACATCTTAGAGATATTTTTTTGTACGCCTGCAGCATCAGAAAGAACAGAATTTTCCATTCTTATACCTTCTGTTGTTACTCTTACTGCTTCTGATAATGAATAGTTTGCTTGCCTGTTTCCAACTGCAGCATCTTGTAAAACGTTTAAAATTTCTGCTGCCTGTTCTGCAGTATACCCATACAGTAGTAAGTTTTTTATTGACGAATTTAAATCTCCTTCGTCCAATAATTTTAACTTATTTACATCTTTTATTACATCTTGTACGTCACTCATAGAATTTCCTGTTGCTTCTGCAGTTTTCTTTAAAGCATTCATACTATTTTTGTAATTATTATATTTATTAATTCCTTCTTCTACAGCTGATGTTATTTTTACTAATGATGCTACTATACTTGCTGACATTGCAATAAAACTTGCATCTAATTGATTGTTACTATTTTGTACTTGTTGATTTTGTTTTTCTATTTGTTGTAACTTCTGTTTAGCCGTTTCTAGCCCTTTTTCTAAAGCTTGTGTTTTTATCTGCAAATCTATTACTAACTTTCCTATTTGCGTTTCTGTTGCCATTTTACACCTCTTTTTGAATATAATAAAAGCACCAGTAAGTTGATACTGATGCAAACTTAAAAATAAAAACACACTACATTTCTGTAATGTGTTTTTGTTCTATAACTCTATTTCCTTTTTTTCTGTAATATTATTTTTAAATTGTTCTACATAATTATATATTTCTTTATATATCTTTAATTCATCTTTTAAATCAAAACTTATACATTGTTCTTTATTTTCTTTGTTCTCGTAAATAATTATAAAAAACCTATGGAAATCAGTAGAACTTCCTCCTAAAAATGCTCCTATAGGTCCTAATAATATAGCTCCTCCAACTGCACCACTAATTGAATTTCTTACTTCTTTAGATGTCTTAATATTCATATCAATTATTTTATCTTTTTTTAGTTTAAATATCTTTCCTGTTCCCTCTACTACTACTTGATTATCACATAAGTGCAATATACATTTTGAATTTTCTGATAATGGTAATCCACATATATGATTAATTTCCGTTGAATATACAGCATTATATTCATTACCTTTTTTGTTAATATCATCTTCCTTTTGATGCTTTTCTTCGCTCTTTTTTACATTATAATTAACTGCCCAAATTAAATATGCAATTATGCAACCAAAGAATAATATTATAAACCACATAAAATCCCCTCCTGCCAATATTTTACAATAAAACGCAAAATATTACAAGAAGTTTTAAAAATCTTCCGCTGAAACTTCAATTTCATCTTTATTATTTGTTTTATTTAATTCTGCATATTCTTGCATAATTATTGGAATTTCATCTGGATAATAGTCTTCCATGAAAGCTTTTTTACTTATTCCGATTTTGATACAGATGGCAATTGTTCTTTGAAGCCAATTAGAGCTGTCATGCCCTGTATTATTGGCTTCATTTGTACGAAAAAACTTTCTAATTTATTAATCTCCCAAAATTTTTTACATATTTCTATTAATTCAGTTGGAGATAGTTCATCTCTTATTACTGATTCATCTACATCTAATAGCTTGCTTAAAAAGTTAAATAAAAACTTTGGTGCAATTATCATTAATTTAGTAACTAAATTTGTAATGTTTTCTATTGTAAACATTTCTGATAATTTAAAATCTTTCTTATTATCAGACAATTCTTTTATAAAGTCTTCTGGCAAATCCTTTAAAGTTTGTAGAGCTTCAAAATACTTGCCACAAGGCATCTTTTTTATCTCTACACCATACATTTTTACTTTTTTATTTAAACTTATTTCCTCATTACTTTTTGTCATATTCCATTTTCTCCTTTTATTAAATTATTTGAGGGCATATAGCCCCCATTATAAATCTTCTTCTGGGAATTTATCTATAGTATCAAGCCATGTTAAGTCTGCATTTCCTGCTTCTGTATCTTTGATATCATAAAATTTTCCATCGCAAGCTCTATCTAGGAATTTTCCTGTAATTTCTACACCTGCTTTATTACCATTGCCTTTAGTTTCAAGATCCATCTTAACTGTAGAAACTTTAAATCTATATTGCTTCCACATTCTATATGTACCATCTGCTAATAATCCTCTATAAGAACATGCTAGTTCAGGTGCTACATCTCCTCTTTTAAAAGAATATGTCTTTGTTTCTTCGTCATAAGTTCCACCTCTTAATTGGGCTCTTAATTCATTAGATAATTCTGCTAATGTAATAGTTACTTCTTCTCCTGTAACATCAGAATCTGTATCCCAGATTCCATCATCTGCTAAAATGTCTTCTGACTCTGACTGCTCGTCTTTGCTCATAGTTTGAGCAGCTGGAACTTTTATCATTGTTCCTACAATATAACTTTCTTCTGTATTTGTTGTTATAGGGAATATTCTTAATCCACTAAAACCTTTTAAATATTTTCTAGCCATTTCAAATTTCCTCCTCTTCTAAAATTTCTTCTTTTTCAAAACGCATTGTTTTATGCTTTTGTTTGCTATTTAAATCATTTACATCTAAATATAGTGTTCTCTTATATCCAAGTTCTTTCATTTTTTTTACAACTTGTATTGCTATTTTTGATACTTCACTAGATGTTTTCCCCCACGCATCAGCTTTAATCGCTAATGAACTAGAATATTCTTCATCATCAGCACTATCTAACTCTGAATTATCTAGTTCCATGTATGTGACACAAGGAAGTTTTGACCAATCTTGACTACCTTCTTCACATACTTGTTTTACTACTTTTTCAGTTTCTAGTTCTGATAATTTTTCACAAACTATCGGCTTTTGATTTATCATTTTTTTACACCTAGCTTTCTTATATCTGATTGTATTGATTTTATTACTTCTTGTTCTACTTCTCTTGTGTTTTTAGCATGAAGATATGCTGGCGTCATATATGGTTGTGCTGCTTGTCCTGGATAATCGGCTTTATAAGAAACTCCTGAAGGTCTTTCTATATTACTTTCCCTGCCTCGTTCTCCTGTTCCAAATTCTGGATAAGCTGCATGGTCACAATTTGTATATACCTTGCAATTTATTTCATTCCCATTTATTTCTCCATCTTCTTTTATTGAATTTCTTAGTTCTCCTGTATCAACTGGGCAAAGCATTTTAGCATTTTTCTGCACTTTTTTCATGCCTCTTCTACCACCTTTTAAGCAAGATTGTTTAACATCTCCACCTAAACCAGATAATGTAGAAAGTAGTTCATCTAATCCTTGCATACTAGCCATTCTCCTCACCCTTTCACTAAAATTGTTGTATGACTATCCCCTATAATTAAACTTTTAATAGTATAATCTTCATTGTTATATACAAGAATATTGCCTATTTCAGCTACTGTCTTATCGCAGGTAACTATTGCATTAGCTTCTATTTCTTTGCCATATTCTTGTTGGATATATTCTCTAGTAGAAAACTGAAAATTTCCTTTAAAACTATCAATTTTCTCTAGTTTACCATCTCCTACTATTGAGCCTTCATCATCTTTTATAGTTCCTGATTTCCATATTTCTATATCTTTATCATAAAAAGTATCAGCTATTACCTGTTTAAATATTTCTGGTATTTTCATGTTACCACCTCATATATGCATACATAGATATTTCATCAGCATTTTTTTCAACTACTTTATTTATATCTATATCATCTTTAGTCACTGTTTCTACTGTTTTAAAATTAACAGATTGACCATTGTCACTTGCACTTGTTACTTGTAGCTGTTCATTACTAGAATTGTCTTTATTTTTGTAATAAATATAGCAATTTTTAGCATAATTAACTGCAAGATAGCTTAGTTCTTCAGGAAAATCTATTCTATTACAAATAGACTTAATCTTATTAGTAATATTATCAATATAACCTTGTATTTTTTTGTCTTGACTGTTATCTTTAATATCAAGTCTTTCTTTTACTTTATTTAATAAATCCATTATTACCTCCTATTTCTTAGGAGTCTTATTTTCTTTCTTTTGGTCTGTTTTTTCGTTACCTTTACATCTTGCAATATGAAATTCAATTATTGGTTCTGAAAATTCTTTACCACATTTAGGACAAATCATTTTTTTACCTCCTAATAATTAAATTAAGGCAGATTTTCTCTGCCTTTTATTATCCCAATACTGTTGCTGCTAATGATGGATATAATGGTGCAAATCCATAAATAGTATCAATAGATAGCATGTTTTTCTTTGTTTGCATATCATATCCATAAACAACTCTTAAGTTTAATCCTTTGTAAGAAATTACATAAGAATCTCTACCATCAACAGGTAATGCTAACGCTCTTGATACAAAAGCGAATGCTAATTTATTAAATACTAAGTTAGCAACATGTCCACCAGAAGTTTTGTCAATAAATGTTACTTCTGCATCTGCTGCAATTTCTTCAACAACTGTTGGATATACTTTTGCAGTAATTACGCCAGTTTCTGCTGTTGCATCTTCTGTAACAACATATTGATTATTACCAATTTTAAAGATATCTCCTGCAACTAATGTTTCAGAAGCACTTCCTCCTTTAATTGCAATAGTTTCACTTCCTACTACTGCTTTTGCATTTACTTTTGGTGTTGCAACTGCTGTAAATGTTCCAGCTTTATGTACTGCAACTTGTTGAGACATAAAGTTTTCTAATCCTTGTATTCTACCAATTGAACCTTCTCTTAATGCTTGTGTACTTCCTGATTTTTCAGCATGTAAAATTGCATCTATTGTAGAGAATTTTACATCTGCATCTGGATCCCATACAGCATATCTATTTCCCATTGGTGCTTTAGCTTTATTTAATATACCTCTTGCATTTGCCATTACATCAATAGAGTCTGGTGTTTGTCCTGGTGTACCTAATGTTTTATAAACATGTTTGTACATTTCAAGACCTTCTTTATTTATTTTTTCAGCAATTGCTTCCATCATAGGATTTAATACTTTTTCATTAAAGGCTACTCTATCTAAAGTTAATTCTTTAGATGTAATTTCTACTGATACATCAGCAATATGATCCATAACTACTGGAACACTTTTTTGATTGATTTCTTGAATTGTTACTTTATCTTTAAAATCTTTTGCTTCAAATTGAGCAGGTTTTTCTACTTGTATTGTGTCTCCTTCTTTTACAAAGTCTTTACTATAATCAGTATAAAATAACTCAGGTACTACTAAGTTATTTACTAGCATTGGTAATGCTTCTCTTGCTATTCTTTGGCAAGTTAATAATTTGTTTCCCATAATCTAATCTTCCTTTCTACTTGTTATTTTTTTCTTGAAGGGCAAAATATTCTTCATCTGACAACTTGTCTAATTCGTCATCATCTAAACTTCCACCTTCATTTTTTCTTGGATTTCCTCCATTATTTTCAACACCATTATTTACAGTAGTATCAATATCAAATAAATAAGCATCACTTTTCTTTAATGCTTCTATTTGGTCATCAAATCCTAAAAGCTTATCTCCATCTAATTTAATTTTGTCTAAATCAAGATTTGCTTTTACGGATTTAACATTTTTAGCTTTAGCATTGTTTATTGCTAAATCTATTTTGCTCTCTAGTCTTACTTTTTCTATTTCAGCTTTCGAATTATCTTCTATTTCTTTTTTCTTAGCCTCATAGTCTGCTTGACTTATAGATCCTTTTTTAAAATTGTCGTATTCTGTTTGAATACTTGTGTTAGTTGTTTTTAGAGTCTCAATTTCTTTATTTGCAGTCTTTAATTTTTCACTAACATCATTAAATTCTTTTGCAGGTTTAAAATATTTAGGCAATTCTTTAGAGATTTTGTTTTCTAAATCATCTATATTCTCTATTCCTGCATCTTGTAATATTTTCTTTAACCATTCCATAATTGGTCCTACCTTTCTAGCTTTTTTATTCTGGTGCTACCAGTACGAAAAGTTGCTTTATTTGTATTCCCACAAGCAAATGGGTATTTCGTTTATTTTATTTAATGCCTAACTACAATAAACGGCATAAAAATAAGAGCTAGAAATAGCTCTTTATCTATATTTTTTTATTAATAACTAATTGTTATAGAATTTTTATTTTATCAATTTCTAAATTTGTATTTTCCTTGATTTTTTTTATAAATTTTTCATTTTGTAGCACTTCTTTTATTGCTTTATTTATATAATGATTTTTTAAATTTATAATATCTTGTACATTATCAAATGTTTCCCAGTCCTGAGTTAATCTAACACATTTTAAATATTGATTAAAATTTTCATCTTGCAAGTTATTCATTATGTCTGTCATATAAATTAAATTTATAAAAAGTTCTATATCACTACACATTTATTTTTAACACTCCTCTATTATAAATACAATAATAACCTTTTGATTTTATCTTTATTCCATCGATACCATCTAACATATATAATAATGATTTCTCATTTTTATAAAAGGTCCTTAACTCTTTAGGTAACTTATTTAACCTTTCTTCTACATCTTTAAGATAGTCAAACTGTTTTTCAAATTCTATTATCTTTGCTTTATCAGATATTTTAGCCTTTATTACTTTATTATCTCCTTTTCCAAACAAAGACAACAAATCTTCTTCCTTTAACTTTTCTCCAAAATAAATTCCCCTGCCATAACTACTATTTATACTTTCACTATATTGTATAGGTCCTTTGATTGTATTTTCATAAGCTTCTTTAGCTGTTTTCCCATGATATGAATGCACTATTCTTATAACTTCTTCGCCTTTAATTTTTCTATACTGTTCATTATTTAATAATTGTGGCAGAATATCATACTCTAGCATTTTAGAAACTTTTTCTTGTATATTATTATTATATGGATCTATCTTTCCAAAAGCTCTATAATCTTCTAGATTAATATTTAATTTATCTAATAAATTGTTATATGTTATTATATCATTTTTATTAGCATTTGTCACATTCTGTACATACCATTGTTTATAATTCATGTCTTGTGGTACTAATATAGATTTACCATTTTTATCTCTAGCTCTTCTTTGTAATTTATCTAGTGTATCATCATCAAATTCTGCTACTGTGGTACATCTATCATTTGAATGTATTGGTGGACAATTCTTTCCAGGTTTTCTATCTTTTACTTTGAATATTTTATTATCTAATTCTGCACAATGCTCACAGGTCCTATTATCTAATGTTGCTATGTATCTATATTTTTCAATTCCTAATTCTTCATAGCTCAACATTTCTGCTTCATTTGCAAAATGATTAACCTCTGTCCTTACTAGTCTTGTCGCATTATATAACCCCACATTCATGTATTCAGATAATTCTTTCGCTATCTTTTGAATTGATTTTCCTGACATAGAATCAGCTGTTAATTGTGTTCGCAAATATTCTCCTAATTTTTCGCTATTATTCCATATTCTTTGAGAAAAATTCGAATTATCTATCCAATTTTCATTTAATAATAGATTTATTGTTTTTTTATCTATTTGTGAAAAGCTAAAACTTATACCTGTACCTTTTTGTATATCAAATATAGTATGATAATAACCTTCTTTTATTGTATCTACATATCTTGTTTCTGTTATCTGTTGTTCTATATTAGCTAACCTTTTTAATTCTACATCTATATTTTGTTGTAACGCTTCATATCTACTAATTCTATAAGAGTAAGCAGGAGCATTATATTTTGCTAATAATTTCTTTTTTATATTTTCATTTGTAATGTTATTATTAATTACTTCTAATAGATTTTTATAATATATATCTGATTCCTTCTTGCTTAATAATTGTCGTAAAGTTTCTTTATTTAGCCCTGTATCTTTAGCATAATTTTGAAATATTTTTGTTATTTCCTTATTTATATCTTTAGTAGCCTGCTCATAAGCTTTTATAAGACTATTTATTGTATTTTCTGTTCCTTTTTCAAGTCTTTTCATTAACTCTGTAGAACGTTTTTCCCAATAATCAATAGGTTCTCTAGCCATAAAAAATAACACCTCTATTCTTTATCGGTGTTTTTCTTGTTTTTATCATCATTATGCTCTTCGAATCCTCCAGAATTATTGAAAATCATACTTTGCATTTTCATATTTTCTTCTTTTTCTTCTTTTATTCTTTGAAGCTCCACGTCAACATCATCACAATAAGGATGTTTTTCTAATTTAGATTTTAAACTTAATATTGTATCATTATTTAAAGTATTTACTTTTTCTGTTTCATTGAATATTCTCGACTTATTAAATTCTATTTTAAAGTCAAATTCATTTATTTCTTGTGGTATCTTACCTTGCATTTTTAAATCTTGCAAAACATACCATAAAACTTCATATAATGCACTAGTAAGTCCTCCTATCATATCATCTGCTTTCATATCAAGGTCTGTATATAAAAATTCTAATGATACTCCGCTTGGTGCTTGCCCTATTAAATCTTTGTTGCTTGTATCTACTGCCCTACCAAATTCATATATAAGTTCTTTTAAACCTTTTAGTAGTGATTGTCTTGCTTCATAAGGAATATCCAACAGTTTAGCGTCTATTTTTCCTGCTGTATCATTAGTTCTAGCAACTCCATTAACTTTTAGATTTTCTATCAACGCTAATAAGTCTTCCGCCCCATATCCATTAATTAGCCATATAATTTCTTTTAAATCTTCTACAGTATTTACATAGTTGCTATTTATTAAATCATATGCATCTATTAACGGTTTAATAGGCTCTAAGTCTGTCATTTTTTCTTCATTGCTTTCTATCTCTATAAATGGTACTTTCCCCCAACTATGTCTTTCAATTCTTTTTAGGTTGTTTAATGTATTATCATATATTTCTCTATACCAATGGCACATTGGTCTTTCTCTTGTCACATCTTCTAAGAATATTGTTGTATCGTTTACTTTTGTTTCGATATAATATCTTACTTCTTTTTCATCCCAATATTCTACGTATATTCTATCCTCTGGCTTATCCCCTGTTAAGTCTTGTATTGTGTAAAAATGTATAAAACCTATTAAGTATGTTTGTGTTTCATTATCGTAAATAGGAATACATTCTTCTGACGGATATTTTTCAAATACTAATTTTCCATTTCTATAATTAGGATGCAACCACGCTCTACCTTTATTGCTTGCTTCTTTTACCCTATTTTTTATAAGCTTTTCAAATTTAGTTCCTAATGTATTCCATACCATATTTGTTATTTTTTTCTCTGCACTTTTAGTTTTTTCATCTTTATCTCCATCTGTTGGAATATTATAAGTAATAGTTATTGGCTTTCCACATATATATGACTTCTTTTGATTTACTTGTTTCCAATAAAATCCATGTGGTAAATGTTCATCTGATTTATTTTCATTTACTATCTTTGTTTTTTGTTTTGTTTTTTGGTCAAATACAGTATATGTTTTTAAATCTTTCTTTAATATATCATTTTGATCTCTAAAATATCTTTCTCCATCTAGCATTTTCCTTTTTATATCTGACATATTAAATTCACTTATAAGTTCTTTGATTAGTCTGCTTTCAATTGCCATGTTACCCTCCTAACTAGCTAAATATAAATCATCACTTCCATAACGAATCGCATCTATTCTATGATTGTTTTTATCTTCTGGAATTTCTAATGGATTCCCATATTTATCTACTTTCCATCTATATAGTCCTAATTCTTCTATTAATCCTTTACATTTTGGATCTACAATTATTTCATATCCTTGTAACCACTTAATTCCATGTAATACACTATCTGGTCCTTTTAGTGCTGGTATTGCATTAATTGCATATTTATTTAATTCTGCTATTGATTTTGGCTCTGCACTATCACATTTAACTAATGCATAATCGGGCATTCTTGGTCTTATTGAATTTGCTAATTGTTCATTGTCTAATTCACATGCACTAAATTCATCAAATACATATATTTTTTTATGCTTAGTATCTACGCTAAATTGTAAAAAACAAGAAGGGTCTGAACTATATCCAAAGTCCAAACCTCTTCTTATCAATTCAAATGTATTTTTATATTTTTCTGTATCTTCAATACGCCATTTTTTAAATATTAATCCTAAAGCAATACCTGGCATACCAAGCCCAGCAGTTTTATATCTTTCGTAATCTTCTTTACGCATTTTTTCATAAGCTGCATAATCTTTTATGTCTAAAAATTCATTTAGCTTATAGTTTGTTATCATTAATAATTGTTTTGTTGTTTCTTTTACCTGTTTTCCTAAGTATTCAAATTCTTGTTCTTCTTCAACAATTAATTCTTGTTTTCCGTCTTTTGCTAATATATTTTCATCTGGTGTTAATTTTGATGTAAGTTTTTTTACTATAAAATGTTGATTGCTCCAAGGATTAAAGCTTGCAACTGTCTGTCTGAAATATCCCTCTGGAAGTAATCCTCTTGAACACATTCTAGTATTGTTATAAGTTTCTTCTTTTATAATTTCAAATGCTTCCTCAAACCATTCAAAACATAATATCAAATTAGGATCGTCTATTGTTATTGAAGCTATCTTCTGCCAATCATCTAAGCCTCTAAAAAATATTTTCTGTCCTGTTTTTTTATTTGTAGCCTCTAATGGATTTAACTTAAAATCCCATTCACCATCTAATTTTAATTTTTTACAAGCCCATTTTAAATCTGCATATACACTATCTTTTAAAGTAGCTGCTGTATCTCTCATTGCTAATAAACAAGCTCTTGGATATTTTTTTAATAAATACATCCATCTTATTGCTATAGTTTTTGACTTCTTACTACCCTTGGAGCCCATTAAAATTACTTCATCACCTTTAAAGTTCCAAAATGTAGCATATCCTTTCCCTATTTGTTCTTGTAAACTAATTCTTTCTTTAGTCATTTACATCATCTACTAGTTCAACTATACAGTTTCCTGTAAGTTCTTTCTTTTCTACAAATGTTCCATATCTTTTCCCTAGTAGTTCAGCACATTTAGTTCTATCTTGTAAAGAAGCATCTAACCCAAATTGGTCTTTTTCTTCTCCCCTCATAACTTTTGTAAGATATTGTAGTACTTCATCTTGTGAGGCTATTCTATTATTTTCTTTTTCTTGCAACTTTATTTTTATAAATTTGTCTAGTTTTGACAAGTTTTGAGAACCTAACCTATTAAGATTTTTCCCTTTATAACCTGCCATTTCACAAGCTTTCGTTGCATTTGCTGTTTCTATATAATAATCTATAAATCTTTTTTGCATTTCTGTTAATTTTTCATATTCTTGCTTTATCTTTTCATCTTCCATCTGCCTCACTTCCTTTTCTGTATTCTTCTGCTAGATATTTCATTAAATCTATTTTGCTGTAGCAATCATAATCTTGTTTATATTTTTCTTTATATTCATATTCACAATTCTCTTCATTCCATATTTGTACTAATTCTCTTTTTAAAACTTGATATTTCGTACTATATTTATCATTTTTCTCACTATAAAACTTAAAACTGTTTATTTTATATATTTGTCCTTTTTGCTTTAAAGCATATAGTAATTTTTTTATATTTTGATTAATGTTCATCTTTTACCTCAAAATATTTATCTACAATATCCCTTATAATATCATGTGAATTTGATATTATATCTACTACATCTTCTTCATCATACTGTCTTTCTTTATGGGTTATAAATGTTAATATATAACAATGACCTAATTCATGTAGTAGTGTACTTCTTTTTCTATCTGGGCATAAATCCTTATCTAAGAATATTTTTTGTATATCTGCATATGTTAATCCATAATATTTTCCTTCTTGTATTGGTGTTTCACAATGTTTTTTTAATTCTTCTTTCATTTCTTCTTGAGATATTTCTTTTATTTCCCAATTTTTATTATTTATTTTAAATTTCATTTTCTCCTACTCTTTCCACGCAGATATTAAAATACTTGCATTCGTCACATTTCTTGTCTTTACAATTTTGTCTTTGTTTCTTTTGATAGCTCTGTTTTAATTTATATTCTTTATCTATATAGTCTGCTATGATACTTCTACTCATTTGTTTTCCTCCGTAAAAAAAGAACCTATCTTATTTGATAGATTCCTTTTTATATACTTTTTATCTGTTCTATTGTTTTTTCTATTTTTTGTTGCAGTTTATTGATAGGAGTATTTAATTCAACGTCTTGTCTCCATTCTACTGTATAGTGTATTTCTTTATCTTGATATATGATATTTTGGATTTCAGAATAAATAATGCCTGCTTTATTTTGAAAAAAAATATAAGTTTCTGAAAGATTTATAATTTTTTCTATTGACTGCACTATATATTTTATTTCATCTTCTGGTACTTTCTTCTTTTCTAATTTTAATAAGTCTTTAAAAAGTTTTTCAAACTCTTCCTTATCTATTTGTTTCATTTTCATTATGTTTTTTATATTTTCATTTATTTTTTTATCATTACATTCTACTAATTCAGTATAGGCTTCACTATTTTCTTCATAACTATTTTTTTCTTCTAATTCTTCTTTAAGTTTTCTCTTATCATAGACATAGTTTATAGTTTCCAATATTTTTATATATTTTTTCAAATTTTCTATTATCATATCAATTACTTTATTTTTATTTTCTCGCTTTATTGAATAATAGCTTGCTAGTGAAACTGTTGCACTAATAAAAGCTCCCGTTAAAATTCCTAAAGCTATATCATATATCTTAGTTTCTCTATTACTAAAACATATTATAATTATACAGATTATTGCTATAAGTATGCTGAATCCACATATCCATTTGTTTTCTCTCATATAATCACCATATTAATTATACTAGATATTTATTGTTTTTTCAATAAAAAACAAGCATTGATACAACGCCTGTTTTTGGTACACTATATTTTTGTAGCACTTGGGTTATAACTTGCTATTCACAAGTATGCTACTTTTTCATAATACTATTTTAGCACATAAAAAGGTTAAAAAAAGGTCAATTTTAGGTCAATTTTTTTATTTCTCCATCCACAGCATAAATTAATTCCCTTTTTCTTCTTTTATATGTTTCCTCACTAGTTCCTAATTTTTCTATAATATCCCATCTATATTTACCTTCTCTATATTCTTTTTCAAAAATATATTGACTTTCTTTAGAAACTAACTGTAGTGCATTAATTACTACTTTATACTCTTTCAAAGATTTCTGTAATTCTTTATCTTCTTGTAATTTTATGTATTGATTATATACTGTATCTGATATACTATATGGCGGTTTTGGCATGCCATCATTTTGTGGTGTTGATATACTCATTATATCTGCTCGTATATTTATAATATTTATACAGTTATAATTATATCTTTTTAAATATCCTACAGCTCTATTATAATCTTCTCTACTTAGTTTCATTCGTACCTCCTAGAACTTTACTTTTTCTACATTTAAATCACTTCTTGGTGGTTTTATAATTTCTTTAATCAATCCTAAATCTTGCCTGTTAAAACATTCTTTTTTATGTGTTATCATATCTTCATACATTATGTAATTTGGATATTCTTTTACAAATGTGTACTCATGATTGTTTTTACTTATTACTTTTGGTATCTTCATTATTTATCACTTTCCTTCTTCTTTATTCATTAGTTATTCCCCCACCTCTTCGGAATTGTCTAGTATAAACTGTTTAACTGTTTGTCCTGTATATTTGTATGCTCTGTCATCTATGTACATTTGTGCTGGTAGTTTTCTATTTGTTACTCCTATTAATTTTAATTCTTTCCAAAATGTTTCATTATCATTTACTCTTACTGCATCACACCAAAAACCTTGTTTATTCCACCAATTAATAATTTGATAAGGCTCTCTTGTAGAACATATAAAAATTGGCATTCCTGCTTTTTGTAAAAATAACATTAAATCTAATGCTTCTTTATTATATTCATCATATATACTTCCATCTTGCCAACCTTTACTATATTTATGGATTACTCCATCAAAGTCAAAGCATATTGCATGTCCTTTTTCTAACTTTAAGTCTAATTTTTTTACTTCTACATTACTCATCTTTATTCTCCTTTCTCTAATGTCTTACTAAATTAGCTTTTTTATATATTTTAAAATTAGTAAATAACCAATCTTCTAATTTTTCAAAAGCTTTATTGTGTTCTTCATCATTGTTTACTAATATCTTTTTATATTCACAAGTCAAATCCCAATCTTTATCTATAAATCCGTGTTGCCACACTTCGTTTTCCCGTTTACTCCCTCTAAACGTTCTATCTCCCCAGTATCTCTCGCTGTTTTGTATCTTGTAATCTGCTAATTCTCCATTTACTAAGAAAGCTGTTGCATAAACATAATGAGGATATTCATCAAAGCTATTCCATTCTAATTCTTTCATCTTTACTTTCCTTTCTTCAACAATTCTGGGTTGTCATATATGTTGCCAACTTTTTCTACTCTTGCTTTTCCTTCAATATCAACTATAGTAGGAAAACATCTTAATAAATTCCATTTAATTTCTTTTTCATCTTTTAAAAGAAAAGATCCTTCTATAAAATCCACATACATAATCTTCTTTAAATCAAATGCTCTTCTTATATCTTCATTAACTTCTACTATATCTCCTTCATATAATTCTTTTCCGTTTTTGTCTTTTAGTCCTGTGTATTGTCCTAATGTATTGATGTCTATATCTAGTAACAATCCATTCTTATCTGCTATTTTATGATGAAAAACATCATCTTCTATATAAACATAATTTCCATAAAGCCATTCACTTGTATCATCTAAAAATTTCCCTCGGAATTTATATTCTCTCATTTTTCCTCCTCTACTTTCTTAATCCTTATATTATAATTATTTCTTTTTAGCTCTTTATTTAATAGTATTAAGAAGTCACCTATTCCTTTAGTATTATTTCTAAAATAATCTATTTTTTGTGCTTTGTTTTCTTTATCAAATTCTATTATTGCTATTTTTAATCCCATCTTCACACCAACTTCCTTATTTTTGTTCTATTTTTATACTTTTTTAATAAACTTATACTACTTTTTGTACTTAAGTTTGTTATTTTTAATATGTAACTCTAATAATATAAGTATTCCCATCTGCATAGCTTCTATTAATAGACAATCTTAAGTTGTTCATTTTATCTATGCCTACTGCATCTATAGCTATTCCGCCTTGTAAATTGCCTATGTGTTGCGTTACTGCAAACTTTACTATATTTTCAAGTATTTTATTGTCTATTTGAGAATCAAGTTTTTCTCTTAATCTGTTATTTGATAATTCGCTTACTAACAGCTGGTCTTTTAATCTCTTTATTTCTGCATTGCATCTTTTCACTTTACTTTTTACACTCATATTCTTATTCTCCTTTCACTTTATAGCAATTTGCATTATACTGTTCATGTGTTAATATTGTTTTTATATCATTTTCAAACAATAATAATCCATTTAAGTTATGTACCCATTTTTGTCCATCTTCTGTATTTCCTATTTCATAAATGTATCCATTATTTACTATATCTCTTACTTCTATTAAATCAATTATGTTTTTGCTGTGTTTTGCTATAACAGCTCGAACAACATATTCTGCTCCATTATAAATTCTTATTGCATAATTACCACTATCTGTTAATTGAACTACCTTTCCTATAAGTCCATTAAATGTTCTTACATATTCTCCAACTTTAATTTCTTCCATACTCTACTCCTTTTCTACTAATCCTGCTTGGATTAGGTCGTATGTTAAATTATATGTTAAATTACATAAGTCTAATATTTCATAATTTTTGTTTCTAATATCAATACAAGCAAAATTGTGTTCTTCTTTTCTTAATATTAGTAAATGCGTATATCCATTCTCTTTAAATCCAAACTTCTCTAATTCTTTTAAATTTACATTTTCTTTAATTTTTAACATTATTCCTTCCTTTCCTCGACAAATTGTCGCACTTAACCGTTATTTATTACTTTATTTTCAAAGTATTTATCAAAATCTTCTTGTCTTATTAATTCTGCTATAACATAATCTTTATCTGCCGTTAATACCATTTGTAAGACTACTACATTTTTATATTGTCTTATATAGCAACTATATCTATCTATATCTTCATAATCTTTAAAAAGGACTGTAGCTTTATTACTATTCAAATACAAATATTCAAACCAACTTTCTTTATATGTTTTGTATATTCCTCCACTACAAGCATTGATTTTTACATTTGTATCTCCTGCGTTATATGTATTTAACATTTTTTCCTTCCTTTCTACTGTTCAGTTCTGTTCAAAACTGTTTACTTTATTTTCAAAATATTGTTTTATGCAGTCTTTGCAAGTCTTAAAATTTTCTTGTTCTTTTGTCATTGTCCTCCTCATTTCTCTTTACTAATTCAAGTATTTCATTAAAAGGTATGTTGTCTAATTCTCTATGTATTCTTTCTGCTTTATATTTTTGCTTTAATTCCTTTACTATTGATTTTGCTTTCTCTTTTTCTACTTTTACAATCTTAAATCTGTCTTTTCTTGCATCGTTTCCTATTAATTTAAAAAGTAGAGTATTTGCTCCTTTTACTGTCGTTTCACATATCCTTGGAAATTGATATTCGTTTTTCATGTTGTTATATATCATATATCTGTATTCCATTTAATCACCTTCTTTTGACAATTGATTATCAAATCTATGTTTTAATTCTTTTATTTTTAAATCAATATATTCTAAATCATCTATTCCTATTTCTAAAAAATCTTCGAATAATTGTCTGTAATGATAATCTGTAAAATTAACATTTTTCATGTTTTCTAAATTATATTCATCATTTTCTAATAATTCTTTAAGAAATAATTTTTCAAAAATTTTATATCTTTTATTCTCCTCTTGATTAATTTTATTTATTTCATTAATATAATCTTCTTTATTGATTTTATCTTCTATAAGTGTTTTGTATTCTTCTGTAGTTATTACTACATAACCGTAATTCTGCCATTTTATTTACCTCCTTCTAAAAGTTCTTGCAAAATACTCATTTGTTTTAATATATCTTGTTGTTCTCTACTTTCCACTTTATATCCCATATATAAATCATATTTTTTATCGTAATTCTTTTTAAGTTCTTCTAACTTATCTTCTACTCTTTGTGTTGGAATGCTATTTTCTAAAAGTTCTTCTACTTCTTCTTTAGCTAGTTTCTCATGCAAGTATTTTCTTTCTAACTCTTGTATTCTCTTATCTTTTTGCTTTAACTGTTGTTGCATTATTGCAAATTTGTGAGCAATTACACTATCATTTGCGACATTTTTGTCGCTTGTTTCTTCATATAGCCCATCATCTTGTCCATGTAACTTTCTTGTTGATATTAGTTCGTCATTATCTAACATTGTTAAAACCTCCAAATATATTTTTTATTTCGTCTGGTAAATCTGGATTGTACAGCATACAACCTTTGCAATCATAACTCGTTATTTCTTTTTGTTTGGCTGTACAGTAATATTGTTGTTTATTATTCACTATTCTTATTACCTTATTGTGCTTACAGTTCATTTTATTTCTCCTCTCTTTTTCATGTCTAAGTATGTAATCCCTACAGCATAACTACTCCAGATATCAGCCTTAAATCCATAAAACCATCCGTGGATTTTTCTTTGTTCCTACTTCTCCAAATCTATCTATTAAGGCTTGTCTTATGTTGCTGTCCTTTGCTTTCATGCTGTGGCAAATGTTCATTTTTTCGTCTTTTCTATAAATAAATTTATAATCTTTGTCATATGCTTCTATAAATCTACCTATCCACACACAGGTATCAAACACTTCCCTACCAACTGGCATTCCATAACTTGCTATCATTTCAATTACCATTGTGTAATAGTTAACACTATTAGATAATCTACTATAAATTAAATTCAATAAAATTTCATTTTTAACTTTTCCAAATTCTTCTGGTTCATATGTTTCTTCATCTATTACACAATATGCACTTTCTATATTCCCGCGGATCTATAGCTAGTATTTTCATTTGTTCCTCCTAAAATTTTGATATTTCTGGTTTTATTACTCTAGTATTATAAATAAAGCTTTTTCTTCTATCCCCTATATTTTCGTATTCATAACATTCTACATATACTTGAAAACCATATTTATCACTAAAATCATTTAACTTACTTATAATTTCTTTTAGTTCTTCTTCCATCTTTTCTGTTCTTCCTTCCACAAACTTATTTGTTCTTCTTCGTCTATATAAGGGCATTGTTTAGGTTCTACCCAATTTTCTTCTGCTAATCCTGTACAACCTAAACATTTTCCTTCTTTTAATGCTCTTTCACATATTCCTGTTAATTCTTTATTTTTCATAAACTAATCCTCTTCAATGTCAAATCCATAAGCTTTATACCAAGAAACATGTCTTTGTTTTTGTAATTTTAAGTCTTCCTCATATATTTTTGCTCGTTTTAGCCATTCTTCAAAACATTCCTTACATATAGCTCTACTAAGAATAAAAATTAAATAAACTTCTTCTTCCATTAATTCATTACAGTTATCACATATTGACATTCCACCCCAATTTAAACAATCTTCTTTTGTGCATTTAATATATGAATAACCTTGTTTTGTATAGTTTAATTTTGCTTTCTTCATTATTACCTCCTCATATATTCTAAATAATAATTTTCTTCCTCTTTTCTTCTAGCTTTTTCCACATTCTGTACTTTTAGTTGTGGATTTTCTTCCATAAATTTTCTACGACAACGTGTTATTGCTTCAAAGCTTATTCCTTTAATCTTCATTCCTTGTAATACTTGTCCAAATGCTGTTCCCGAATTACAAGGTAATAATTTTATTAATACTTGTTGTATTAAGTACCAATCATCTTCTCTTGCTAATTTATCTTGCTCTAATATTCTATAAACTGTTTTCTTTATGTTTCTATTCATTGGCTTTCACCCCACATATTTAATTATTCCTAGAACTATATATTTTAGTATTCTTGCTCTATTTACATTATCGAAAGACAAAAATTGTTGTTTTGTAATTTCTAACATCTCATCACTCCTTTAAACTCACTCATAGCTTTATTAAATTTTAAAGATACTTTTCCTATTTCTCCTGCTCTTTGTTTTGCTATTTTTAAAGTTATATCTACTATATTGCTTTCCTCTTCTTTCTCTTGGTATAAAAAAAATACATTGTCCGCATCTTGCTCTATTGCTCCACTTTCTCTTAAGTCTGATAACATCGGCTCTTGTCTAGTTGCATTTCTGTTTAATTGACACAATCCAACAATTGGAATATCTAGTTCCAGACTTAATAATTTTAATGTTCTTGTTATGTCTGCCACTTCTTGTTCTCTACTATTAAATTTACCTTTGTTTTGAATAAGTTGTATATAATCAATAATTAACAATCCTAAATTATTTTTATTTTTTAATTTTCTTGTTATATTCTCTATGTGTTGCAAAGTCCTAGCTTTTGTTATTAGATGAATAGGTAACGTACTTATTTCTGCTCCTGCTAGTCCTATTCTTGATAAATCTTCACTCTCTAGAGTCCCCATTCTCATTTTGTAACTATTGATTCGTGTTTTTCTCGATAGTATTTTTTGGATAATTTGATAATCAGACATTTCTAAGCTTATAATTGCGGTTTCTATCCCTTTGTTTGCTATATTTTCTGCTATCTGCAATGCAAATGTTGTTTTTCCTACTCCGAGGTCTTGCACCAATTATTGTCAACTCTTGTTTATGTAATCCGCATATTTTATTGTCTAAATCTGTTATTCCCGTGTATAATGAATAATCTATTCCTTGTTGTGCTGCTTTTTCTATTTTCTCTGTAGTGTCTATAACTTGCTCTAAAAATGTTTTTTCTTGTTCATTAATTTTTTCAACTTGATTTATCTGCTTTATAATTTGTTGAGCTAATATATCTATGTTTTCGCAGTCTGCTATCTCCATTGTTTGCTCTTGCATTATTTTAAATATCTTTCTTTTTTTAGACAGATTTATAAGTTTTTCATACACATTCTCTGCATTTTCTGTTCTTACATGTTCTCCTAATGATGTGATATAGTCTAAAACTTGTTTTTGATTAGCTTTTATCTTAGATTTTACTGACAGTATGCTGACTTCTTTCTTCTCTGCTTTTAGTTCATTTATTGCTTTAATTACTCGTTTATTTTTGTTTGTAGTAAAATCATTTTCATCTAACAAATATTCTTCTTGTTCATAAATTAGATAATACAACATTGCCTTTTCAATTTCTTCATCCCACATGTACTCTTCCTTTCTCGATAAGTTCTTCTATCGTGATTTTCTTTTGCATTAACAGTCGATACTCTTCTGGTGTTAAGTCAGATGTGTCTATTTCTTTGAGTTCTTCTGTTTTTGTGTCTGGTGGTTTATATCCCTCTTTTCTTGCCCAAGTTTTTAGTGTTGCAAAAAAGTCTTTATATTTCTTTCCCTTACTTTGTATGTAATCATCTAAAGCTTGTATTCTTTCTGTATAGTCTTTAGGAAAATATGCTTTTACTTTTTCATATTCTTCATCAGTAAATTTCACATTCCCATTCTCTCCATATTTTTTCTTTTTATTATTTTTCTTTAAATCATTATCATCTTCATCATCATCTTCATTATCATTAAGGTTTTGATTAGGTTCTTCTTGGATTTCTTTTGGGTTTTGATTAGGTTTCTCTTGGGTATTTTTCTTCGGTCTACCACCCTTTTTACCATTTTCTACACTAGCTTCATATCTTTTTTGCGAACTATCTATGTTAGGTTTTATTAATATAAACATAGCTTCAGCAACTGGAGATAGATTGTTTGGTTCTATTCCTTCTAATGAATATGAAAGGATTGCATTATATAGCTCTAATTGGTATTCCTCTGGTATTTTTTTTATTGCATCATAAAAACTTTTATAAAAAACAAAACTATCTCTTGCCATACTCTTCTCCTTTCGTGAAATTAAGGGCTATAACTTGTTATGTCTTAGCCCTTGTTGATTAAATCTTCTCATATTCTTCCAATATTGCTTTTTGAATCTTATCTCTTGCCTCAGTGTCGATTGGATGTGCTATATCTTTAAATGATCCATCTGCTGTTTTTACACTTGGCATTCCTATAAATAATCCTTTTTGACTTTCGATAATCTTAATATTATGCACTACAAAACAATTATCTATTGTTATACTTGCTACTCCTTTTACTCTCATATTTCCTTCTACTTTTGTTATCTTTACACTTGTTATTTCCATTTAATTTTCCTCCTCTTAACTATTTTTATTAACTCTTGCTTACTTATTAAGCCATCATGTACTTTTCTATGACAATTACTGCATAGCTCTATTAAATTATCCTCTATGTCATCTCCACCAGAGCCTTTGCTCTTAATATGATGTGTGTTTGTATAACAGTTCTTTTTGCCACAATACTCGCAATTATGTTTCTTTTTGTTGATTAACTTCTTATCTTTTTTTCTTTCGTTTTTTGGTACTGGATTGAATGAATTAGATAAATCTGTTACTATCATTTACTCCACTCTCCCAAAGTTCTTTAAATCTTCTCTTGCATCTCCGTAAAATACTCTACAATCTATGTGCATTTCTTGTAATGTTCTATATCTTTGATACGCCCACTGTTGAAAGTCTGTTTTAGAAATTCCATATTTTTTTGCGTATAATTTCGCATTGCTTGCTATATCAGACCATCTTTGAGATAGCATTAGACATTGACTTGTTAATGCATATAATGTGTCTATATCTTCTGGTATTTTATTTTCATAATACTTGCATATTTCGTCAAATTGTTTACAATCTTCTTTTACATATTCTTCAAATTGACTATTCATTTTTACCTCTTTCTATGTGTTCATGCATAAACACATATCTTGAATTGTCTCCCATATTGTTCAATAAAAAGTCACTAGCTTGTCCTTTACTTAAATGCGTGCATCTTGTTCTGTATTCATAACAATATTGTTGTACTTCTTGCTTTTTTCTTATTCTTTCTTCTATTTCTTTATCTTCGTAATTTCCTTCAATTAAATACAAATCATAATTTTTAGCTGTAATTCCTTCTAACGTTCTTGTATCTGTCGCATATATTACTTTATAATCGTCAAATAGTATTCTATAACCACATTGAGGTACATCATGATATAATTTAATGGGTATAATTTTAAATTGCTTATAATCGTATTTCGTGCCAATTTGAAGTACATCTATATTTCTTCTATTAACACCACATTCTAATAAAGGTTCTAATAACCATTCACAACACGCGAACCTTAAAGTTGGTCTTTCTTGTGCTAGTCTTTTAATTGTTTCTTTTCTAAAGTGGTCTTGGTGTATGTGAGTACATAAAACTATTTTCAAATCTTTATAATATTTTTGTAATCTTTTAAAAGATACTCCACAATCTATAAGTATAATGTCTCTTATTATTACTGCATTACCAGAACTACAACTAGCTATAATCTTATAGTTCATTCATAGATACCTCGTTTTCTGTATTCTCATTTTGAACTGCTATTTCTTCTTTTGGCTCTTCTTGTTGTATAATTGTTTCCTCTTCATTATCTACATATTCGTATGTTCCATCTGTGTTTATTGTTGCCATATCTTTTTCTACGGCTTGTTGCATATCTATACTCATAATTCCCCATTTTGAAATCAATTGTCTAAGCATTGTTTTGTACGCCATGCCGTCAAAATCCTTTTCCCAGAAAGTATAGCCTTTATGTGCCGCATAACCTTTTGAATATTTTAATGCGTGTTTTTCCATTTTTGATTTTGACCAATACAAAGATTTTCTAAATCCATTTGTATATTCAAACATTGCATAATATCCTACAGTCTCTGTGTTTTCTCTTTCTTCTTCATCTTCTATTAAATTAACTTCTATTTCTTCATTTAATGGGTCGTATTTAACTAATTCTCCCTTTTTTATTGCTAACACATTTAATTTTTTATATTGTCCACTTCTAATCGCTAATTGAATATAACCTTTATAGCCTAATTGAAATTGTGCTACTTTGTAGCCTCTTTTACTATCATTAAAAGGAACTAAATAGTATTGTCCTAATTGAGGACTTGGGCTTAAATTAAGACTTTCTCCTAATAGTGCTCCACTCAATATTGTTCCAGCATCGCATTGTTGCAAATCTTGGTTTGTAGCAACTGCACTTGATATACTTGCTATAAACCTTGTTGCTCTATCTTTATCTCCTAAAGTTTGATTAATTAAATTTTTGTATGTATCACTTTGTATTGCTACACTAAATTTTGGTTTGTTTGTACCTGCTATTAAATTACTCATAATCATATCCCCCTTGTATTAAGAAATTTTTCAATTCTTTTAGTTTTTCTCTAGTTCCTCTTACTGTAAATTTAAGTGTTAATATTTCTTCTTTTTCTTCTATTTTTGGTTTTTGTAATATTTCTTGCATTTTTTTAATTTCCATAGCTCTATTTGCTTCTTCTGACATTTGCTGAACTAATTTCTCTTTTAATCCTTCTTGTTTTCTTTTTTCTTCTTCTAATAATTTATGTCTATTTGCTACTTCTTGTATTGCTTTGCTTACATTTAAAGTTTGTTTGTATTCAACTAAAATTTCTTCTTTACATTCTTGTGTTTCAATTAACTTTAAATCATCTATTATTCTGTCTATAAATGCTTTTGCCTGTTCTTTTAAGCTCTTTACACTCGCTGTTAATGTTACATTTATTTGTGCTTGTTTATAATTTATAAAGTCAATTCCATTTGCGATTTTATACTCTTCAAAATACTCTCTTATTTCTTGCTCCTTTTGTTGCTTTTGTTTTTCTTCATAGCCTGCTACTTGTTGATTGATTGTATTGTAGGTTTCTACTAATATTTTTTCTGTTTCTTTTGCTGTATCTTCAAATACTTTTATTGGTTTATTGTATTCTGATATTATCTTTTTTCTGTAATCTGCTACTTCTGCTTTAAATTTATTTACTTTTGCTTTTTCTTCTTTTGCCTGTTTTAAAGTCTCTTCTGTAAAAGATATGTTTTTATAATAGTTGTTAAGTTCTTCAACATATCCTTTTACCTCTTTCATGTTAGATTCTATTTCTCCAACACTTTTAATCTTTGCTTGTATTTCTCCATTAAATTCTGGTTTCGCAATTTCTAACTTATTTTCTTCCATATTGTTTATTTATCCTTTCATTAAATTTTATCTTCATAACTTCTATCCTCTTCCTCTGCTAAATGCTCATAATAAGCATCCCAGTCAATAGATTTTTCATAATATTTGTTGTAGCAATATTCTGTATATTGTGCCGTTACATCCATTTTAATTGCTCCTTTTTGTTTGCCTTAATTCATATATTTCTTTCAATTCTTTTATCTTTACTTCTTTTAATCTATATTCTTGTAACAAACTTTTTACATATTCTCTTATGTTCATTTCTTCCTCCCTCTTGCATATCTACAAATATTGTGCTAAAATAAGGGTAGATATGTTTTCATATTTTTTGTTTGAAGTTATTTGTTAGTTTGGTCGCTAGAAATAACTTCTTTTATTTTGTCTATTGTTATAAAATAATTTTCTTTTTTATCATCTGATTCTTTTATTATTTGCTCTATTTTAAATAGTTTTCTAAAATGTGTTAATGCTCTTAATTCTGCATTATGTCTTTCATCTTCTACTTTGTTTACGTCATTCATTACACATATAAAAGATATAATTAAACCTAATATAAAACCTAAGAAAAATCCTAAAAACATATGTATCCCTCCTTTCTATTTAATAAACCATACTAAAAACATTACTGCATATATACTTGCTACCGCTAAACAACCTGCAAATTTTACTGTTGCTTGTCCTATTTTTGTGTATATCTTATTCATTGCCATTTCACCTCCTCTTTAATTATTTGTTTTGCTATCTCTTGTAGCACTTCTTTTTTATCTTCCTCTGATAGCCCTAATTCATAAAGTAACACCGCTCTTTTATCTGCTATCTGTTTCACTCCTGTTCCTTGAATACGTGGAAATCCTTTGCTGTTAAACTTTTCCCTTGCTGTATTTTCTCCTACTCCTCGCCATTCCATATAATCATAAGGAGTTATTGTATCATTTAAATCTTCATAATTTTTTGTTGGCTTTTTTTCTTGCATTTAGATCACCTCTTAATATTTCTTTAATTTTTTGCTTTCCTTTTTCGTTATAAATAAATGTTGGACATTGCTTTGAACTATATAATGATTTACTTAAAACTGTTTTTCCAAATTCGTCTATTTTTAAATTATTAATGTTTGCAATTTTTCCGACTTTATTAGCAGATATTCCTAATTCTTCTCCTATTTCAGTAGCTGAATAATATTTTGTATCTGACAATTTTGGTTTTTGTAATGTATTTTTGCCATTTATAACTTCTAACGCATTTATTGTTAATAATTCAACACTTTGTTCAGCTAAAACATTTTTATATTTATCAACTGCTTCCAACAAAAATTTTGCTTCTCTTACTTTCGCATTTCTTAATCTTGCTTCTGCATTTTTCTTTTTAATACTTATAAGTTCGATTTGTTCATTAGATGGTTTTATTAGTTTTGTTTCACCTTTTCTTAAAGATTTAAGTAATTTTCTTATAAAACTTCTAAATTCTCTTGCTTTTTCTGTTTTTGCTAGCATTGTTACTTCATATATTCCATCTTCTGTGAATACTCTGGTTTCTTGGGTGGTGTCATTTTGTCCCCCCTCACCAAAAGTAATTGCTACAACTTGTGAAAATTCTCTGTTTTTCAAATATTCATTTCTTTTTACTATTTTTTTAATTCCATCTTTTTCTTTGTAACCTAAACATTCTGATAATTGTCTCATTGTCATAAACATGTCTTTTTCATTTGAATAGATATCACATTCTACTTCTCCGAATTTACTTGATTTGATTAATTGTAAATTGTTCACTTTTTCATCTCCTTTTTTGGTTAATTTTTTTTAACATTTTATTTTAAAAAAATATATTTATGGAAGTCTTCTTCATTAACATCACAATATTTGATTATAGCTCCAATTATTTTCTTTCCTGCACCTTTTCCCTTGTTGTTTATTATCATATTCAATTGGTATTTGCTTATTCCTAGTATCCTAGCCATTTTTGATTGATTATTATTAAATCTTTTTTCAAGTAAATTCACAAATGCTTCCATATTTATTTCCATATTCTCACCTCATCTCTTTTGGTTAATTTTTTCTAACCGCTTGCATTATACTTTATTTAGTCTTCTATGTCAATAGTTTTGGTAAAATTTTTTTAACTTTTTTTGTTGACTTTTTTAAACTATTGATATATACTATGTTTGGAGGTATTTTTATGTTTGATAAAAATAAATTTGCTCAAATTTTAAAAAATATAAGCGAAACTTATGAAAATCAAAGAGAATTTGCAAAAAAATCAGAAATAAATAGAACTTATCTTTCTCAATATATAAATATGAAATTAGATAAACCACCTAAGCCAGAAATATTAGAAAAATTAGCAAATTCTTCTCGTGGTATAGTTGATTATGACGCTTTAATGCTTATTTGTGGTTATATTAATTATCCCTCAGATACTGATAAAGCACAAATTGTTGCAAGTTATGTTTCGAATAAAAATTATCTTGATTTGAAAAATACTATTAATAAATTGTTTAAATTAAATTTAACTAATGATGAACTTAAAAATATATCAATTCAATTTTCTTCTTGTTGTCAAGATATTCTCGATAATTACAATAATAATATTGTTACTACCGAATTATCAGATTATAAAAACAGTCTTTCTGTAAGAGAAATAAAAGGATTTAACTGTTTATATATTTCTCTTTTACGCAAATTACATGGATTTGCTAATGTTCCTAGAAAGAAAAATGAAGTCTTTTCTATAAAAAAACATTTAATCCTTAAAGATAATGTTGATGATATTAATCAATGTTTAAATATTATTAGAGGAATGAAAGATTATTATAGTTTAAAAATAAACGAATATATAAATAGTAATATTAATGCCAAATATTACATGTGTCCTGTCTATGGACAAATTTCTGCAGGACAACCTAATTGGGCAGAAGAATGTTTAGAAGGATATTTGCCTATTGACCCTAATTTAATGAATATAGTAAATCCTGAAGAGTGCTTTTTCTTATGTGTTAATGGAGAGAGTATGAATAAAGTTGTTAGAAATGGAGCTTATGCTTTAATTAGAAAACAAGATATGGTCGAAAACGGAGAAATTGCTGTAGTTCTTGTAAATGGATATGATGCAACACTAAAGAAATTTACTAAAAATAATGATGTGGTTGTTTTAGAACCTATGAGTGATGATCCATCTTTTCAAACACAGATATATGATAAAAATACACCAATAAAAATTATTGGAAAATATATAGGGAAATTTGAAATGAATAACTAAAGATAAGTAGAAATACTTATCTTATTTTATAGGAGGATAAAAATGTCTAAACGTGGAAATGGAGAAGGTACTATTTACTATTCTGAAAAGCTTAATAAATGGGTTGGGCAATTTGTAGCAGGAAAAAAAGATAATGGAAAAATAAATCGTAAATCGGTATATGGAAATACTAGAAAAGAAGTAAAAGAAAAAATGACAAAGGCTCTTGCAGATGTACAAAACAAAACATTTATAAATAAGTCAGAAATTACTATTGCTCAACTTGGAAAATCATTAATAGATAATAAATTCAATGCAAATAGAATTTCTGAGGCAACTTATGGCAGGACTTTAGGCACTTTCAATATTATTAAAAATAGTGATATTGCTGATATTCCTATTCAGAAAGTAGAAGTATATCAATTGCAAGATTTTATAAATAAACAAAAAGATTATGCTAATTCTTACATAGATAAAATATATGAAATGTTAGGAAGTATTTTTAAAGAAGCTATTAATAGAGACATTATAGTAAAAAATCCTTTAAATAAGGTATTAAAACCCAAATCAAACAAGCAAGACAAAAAAATAGAATCTTTTTCTATAGAAGAACAAAAAAGTTTTGTTATAGCTTTAAATAACGAGATTTATAAGAATATTTTTTTACTTGCTTTACATTCAGGAATGAGAATTGGAGAAATACTAGCTTTAACCCCTAACGATATAGATTTTGAAAAAAAACTATTACATATAACAAAAACTTTAACTAAAGATAAAAATGGTAGGGTTAAAATTGGAGAAACTACGAAGACCTATAATTCTAATCGTGACATTCCAATCACAGTAATTTTAGAAACAGTTTTACAAGATAGCCTAGCAAATTATACACCTAATAAAAATAATCTCTTATTTTGTCATTTAAACGGTTCCATAATTGCCCCTGCTACAATTAATACTCAATTTAAAAAAATTTGTAAGAATGCAAATATAAAAGTAATTGAAACTAAAAAGAAGACCAGTAAGAAAAATAAAGATGGAGAAAATATATATGTAAATTTAAAAACAAGTTCTGCTAATACACACATGTTAAGACACACTTATGCAACCAGATGTATTGAAGCTGGTGTTCCTGCAGAAGTATTGCAAAAATTACTAGGACATAAAAATATTTCTATTACTATTAATACATATACAACTATCTTCAATAAATTTAAAGAAAATGCATTAGAAAACTATATAAATTACATTAAAAATATCTAGTTGCATTAAAATTGCATTATAAAAACCGTAGATTTATTGATATATCAACATTTCTACGGTTTAAAAAATGGTGGGCAGAGATGGATTCGAACCATCGTACTCAAATGAGAACAGATTTACAGTCTGCCGCCTTTAGCCACTCGGCCATCTACCCATATTTTACTTGGTGCTCCCTCAAGGATTCGAACCTTGGGCCCACCGGTTATGAGCCGGTTGCTCTGACCAACTGAGCTAAGGGAGCATAAAATTATACTCTTTTTTCTTAACGCGATTTTAATTATACTTGATTTTTTATTCATTGTCAATACTTTTATTACATTTTCTTAGTAATTCTCTACTATCTGCGTTACTGTTCAGACTAAAGAAATAAAAAAATAGTTATCCACAGAATATTACAGAGTTTGTAATACTAAAGAAATATT
>CALWZX010000006.1 GCA_944386125.1 uncultured Clostridia bacterium
CTATAAAAGATTTTGGTAAAAAATGTTTTGGAATTAATAAAATAGAAGATATGGAGATTATAGAAAAAATCATTAATTGGTAAATTTATAAAAATTTTAATAAAGGCAATGCTCCAGAAGTAAAAAAAGCAAGAAGAGTAAAGAAATGATATCCCCAAGGGACATTGCATATAGCGGTGTCCCTTTCATAAGAAGTCTTGTTTTTAGAAACAAAATAGAAAATCCCCCAATGGGGGATTTTCTAATCCACAATTTCTTCAAAACGATACTTTTGTGTTACATTTGGATACTTTTCGTGGTCCACTTCAGATAAAAACATTTGCAAAGGTCTGGCATAAATGCCATCTGTATGATTTGCTTTTCCATTACTATCAACACAACGATAAACTACTAATTTCTCACCAGTTTCACTGTGTTGTGCTAATGTAAAAAAACTAACAAATTTTAGGTACTTACTTGAAAAAATTCAATAAAATGGTATAATTGAGATGTATGTAAAGAATAATAAGAAAAATTAAAAAGAAAAGGTGGAAAAAAATGTCTTTTTTTGAAAAATTAAAACAAGGATTAAGTAAAACTAAAAATTCTTTTGATGAAAAAATGAATCAGGTTTTTAGTGGTTTTAGAAAAGTAGATGAAGAATTGTTAGAAGAACTAGAAGAAGCTTTAATTATGTCTGATGTAGGAATGGAAACATCTATAAAAATTATAGAACAACTTCGTACAAGAATAAAAAAAGAAAATATTAAAGAAGAAGCACAAGTGAGAGAAGTTTTAAAACAAGAGATGGAAAATATTCTAAATCAAGAAGATACAAATTTACACTTAGAAACAAAACCTTCTGTTATTTTAGTGGTTGGAGTGAATGGAGTAGGAAAGACAACTTCTATTGGAAAGATTGCTAATCGACTAAAAAAGCAAGGAAAAAAAGTGGTTATTGCGGCAGCAGATACTTTTAGAGCTGCAGCAGTAGAACAATTAGAGATATGGTCACAAAGAGCTGGATGTGAAATAATCAAAGGAAAAGAAGGAATAGATCCTGCCTCTGTTGTGTTTGATGCTATAAAAAGAACAAAAGAAGAAAATGCAGATGTATTAATTTGTGATACAGCAGGTAGGTTACATAATAAGAAATATTTAATGGATGAATTGTTAAAAATTAAAAGGGTAATAGATAAAGAGCTACCGGATGTTTCAAAAGAAGTATTATTAGTAATTGATGCGACTACAGGGCAAAATGCAATTCAGCAAGTAAAAGCTTTTAAAGAAGCAGTGGATATTAATGGAATTATTTTAACAAAATTAGATGGAACAGCAAAAGGAGGAGTTGTATTAGGAATTGTAGAAGGAAATCATATACCAATTAAATTTATAGGTGTAGGGGAACAAATGGAAGATATGCAAGAATTCAATAGTAAGGAATTCGTAGATGCTCTAGTTGAAAGTGGAAAATAAGAAATGGGATGTGAAGGGAGTATATATGGAAGAAAAAAATAATCAAGTACAAACTAAAGAAAAGCCCATAAATAAGAAAAAAATAAGACCAATGATTGTACTAATATTTGCAATAATTGTAGCAATCATTGGATATGTTATGCTAAGAGGAACATATTTAGAAACCTATGAATTAGGAGAACAATATGTTAATTCTTTCTGGCTAAACGTAAATTATATGTCAACAACATTTATTATTAATTTCTTAATTATTTTTATTTTAATGTATATTACTAATATAAGAATAAAAAAGGGTTTAACAGAATTCTTTGAGCAAGAAAATAAACCAATGCCAAAATTATTAAATAAGTCCATTTCTTTTATAGTAGCTATTATTGTGAGTATGTTAACTTCTAATCTAATAATGGAAAAAGCGTTAATGTGTTTTAATTCTATAGAATTTGGAATGACTGATCCTGTATTTGGTATTGATATTTCTTATTTTATATTTATACAACCTTTTATAGAATTGGTTTTATGGTATGCTATGATAGCTGTTATTGCATTAACAGTATATAGTATTATCTACTATATTATTACTTTTAATATGTTTTTTGATGGAATAGATAGACAAACATTAAAGAAGAGTAAGCTAATTCAGCAATTAACAGGAAATATTATGATTTTAGCTATTATTTTTGCAACATTTGTATTTGTACAAACATTTGACATAGAAACTAGCAAGTTTTTAAGTTTAGAAAATGATACCACTACGTATTCTTTATATGGAGCAGGATTTGCAGATGTTACCATCAGATTATGGGGGTATAGAATTTTAGCTTTAGTTATTATTGCTTCTGTATATTTAGGAATTAAATATTTTAAACAAGGAAACAATAGAAAAGTAATTATGGCAATAGCAGGAGTACCAACATATTTAGTAGGGTTATTCATTGTTATGCTAGGGTTTAACTTAATATTTATCAATAACCAAGAATTAGACAAAGAAAAAACATATATAGAACATAATATTCAATACACCAAAGATGCATATAACATCAATATAGAAGAAATTGCTTTAGAAGAAACATCAGCAATAACATCTGAAGAAATTAAGCAAAATGAAGATACAATTCATAATATTAATATTGCAATACCAGATGTTGTACTAAGAGATGTAAAAAATAGTCAAACTGCTAAAGGTTACTATTCTTATCGAGATACAAGTGTACAAAAATATGTAATTAATGGAGAAGAGCAACTTTTATATATTTCACCAAGAGAAATCGTGGTGAATAGTTCGGGAACATATAATAATAAGACTTATGAATATACTCATGGATTTGGAGCAATTATTACATCAGCTACAGAAACGAATGAAGATGGTACTTTACAGCACGTACAAAAAGGTTTTGAAAATAATGACGTAATATCTATTACAGAACCACGTATTTATTATGGTATGCAAACAAATGATACTGTGGTAACGAATAGTAAAGATAAAAAAGAATTTGATTATCCAAAATTAGATTCAAGTAGCGCGGAAAATGCAGAAAATATTTATGATGGAGAAGCAGGGTTAAAATTAAACTTCTTAGATAGAATTATTCTTGCTATTAAAGAAGGAGATTTAAAACTTGCCTTTTCAGGAAATGTAACAGATGAGAGTAAAATTTTAACAAATAGGAATATTATAAATAGAGCAAAAACAGTAATGCCATATTTGTTATATGATGAAAATCCATATATGGTTATTACAGATGAAGGAAGATTGGTATGGGTATTAGATGCATATACTACTTCTAACCAATATCCATATGCACAAAAAACAACTATGCAAGTTACAGCTACACAAAAAATGGAGTTAAATTATATCAGAAATTCAGTAAAAGTATTAATTGATGCATATGATGGTACAATTGAATTTTATATTACAGATAGAAATGACCCAATTGTTATGGCATATGATAAAATGTATCCAGAGCTATTCCAAGATGCAGATGCATCTATTCCAGCAGATATCTCAGAACATTTTGTATATCCAGAATATTTATACAAAATTCAAGCAGATGTTATTGCAAGATATCATAATATACAACCTGATGTATTATATAGAGGAGATGATATTTGGAAAATTGCTACTCATAATGCAGGAAGAGTATTAACTAAAAATGGAACTGAAATAGAGCCATATTATACAATGGTCAATCCAATAGATGCAGAAGAACCTACTTTAGGATTAGTATTACCTTATACACCATACGGAAAACAGAACTTAATTTCTTATCTAATAGGTACTTATGATAATAGTGGAAATGCAAAACTTACTATATATAAATATTCTGCAGACAGTAATATTTTAGGTCCAATGCAATTAGACACTCAATTAGAACAAGATGAAACAATTGCAAAGGAAATAGAAAGTTTAAATGTAACGGGAACTAAAATTATAAAAGATTTAAAAATCATTCCATTAGAAAACACATTATTATATGTAGAGCCAATTTATCAAATAAGTACAGCAGAAACAGAAGAAGCATTGCCAGTATTAAAGAAAGTGGTTGTAGCTTCTGGAAGCAAAGTAGCAATTGGAAATAATCTAAAAGAAGCTTTGGCAAAACTTGTTTCTCAATATGCAGTAGAAATAGAAGTTGAAAATACAGATAGTGTGGATGATTTGGTACAAGCTATTATTAGAGCAAACAATAACTTAACTACATCTAATGATAGTAACGATTGGGAAATGATAGGAAAAGATATTAAGAAACTACAAGAATTAGTAACAAAGTTAGAAGAAGCAGTAGAGAAAGAAGAACAAGAAAAAAATGAAATGCAAAATGAAATAACCAATAGCATAGTAAATGATACTAACATAATAACTGCTAACGAAATAATACAATAAATGGGTATAAAAAAAGCAAAAATACACACCCTATAAAAAAGAAGGTGTGTATTTTGCGTTATTATAGAAAAAAAGAAAAAAATCATTTATTATATAAAAAAATTGATGAATTAAATCGAAATTTATTAAAGGCAAATTTAGTAGAGGTTTCAGAATTATTAGGAAATAGAAAAAAATTATTGATTAGGCAATTTATGTCAGGAATTTTTAAAGGAATGGGAATTGGTATAGGAGTAACGATTATTACAGCTATTTTGATTATTATTTTGCAAAAAATAGTAGCTTTAAATATTCCTGTGATAGGGGAATATATAGCAGATATTGTAGAAATTGTAGAAAAACAATAGTTTTTATGGACTTATAGTTTATGTTATGATATGATAGTACTGATAAATTACAAAAACTTGCAATATAGACGTTTTTTTGTTACAATAGGGAGACGAAAGGAAGAAGAAATATGATAGATTTTAAACAATACATAGCTAAAAAAATAAAAGAACAAACACAATTAGAAGAAGAACAAATACTAGATTGTATAGAAAAACCAAAAGATAGCAAGATGGGAGATTATGCGTTTACTTGCTTTAAATTGGCAAAAGTATATCGTAAAGCACCTACTATTATTGCACAAGAAATAAATGAAAAGCTTAACCTACAACAAGATGAATGGTTTGAAAAAGTAGAAGTAGTAGGTGGATACATTAACTTTTTTATTAATAAGGTGGCTTTTATAAAGAATGTGTTACAAGAACAAGATTTTGGTATGCTAAAACCATATAAAATAGGAGAAGGAAAAAATATTGTTATAGATTATTCTTCTCCTAATATTGCTAAACCTTTTCATATAGGACATTTGCGTACAACAGTAATTGGAGGAGCATTATACCATATTTATGAATATTTAGGGTATCATGTGATAGGAATTAATCATTTGGGAGATTATGGAACACAATTCGGAAAACTAATAGAAGGTTATACAAGATGGAAAGATGAATATGATATAGAGAAAAATCCTATAGATGAATTAACAAAAATATATGTACGTATTAATCAATTATGTGAAGAAGATGAAAGCGTATTACAAGCATGTCGAGATAATTTTAAAAAGCTAGAAGAGGGAGATGCATACTGTACAGAAATTTGGAAAAAGTTTAAAGATTTAAGTTTAAAAGAATTTCAAAGGGTATATGATTTATTAGGAAGTAAGTTTGATTCGTGGAATGGAGAATCATTCTATTCTGATAAGATGGATGAAGTAATTAAAAAGCTTCAAGAAAAAGGAAAACTTATTACTTCTGAAGGAGCAAAGATTGTAGATTTAGGAGAAGATATGGCTCCATGTATTATTCAAAAATCAAATGGTTCCACAACATATGCTACAAGAGATTTAGCAGCAATACTTTATCGTGCAAGAACCTATGATTATGATAAAGCAATATATGTAACATCATATGAGCAAATTTTGCATTTTAAACAAGTTTTTGCTGTAGCCCAATATTTAGATTTAGATAAAAAATATGTAGATGGTTTAGAACATGTTCCTTATGGTATGGTAAGATTGGCTACTGGGAAAATGTCTACAAGGGAAGGAACCATTGTAAAATTAGAAGATTTATTATTAGAAGCAATTCAAAGAGCAAGAAAAATTATTGAAGAAAAAGAGCCTCAATTAGAAAATAAAGAAGAAACAGCTAAAATTATTGGTTTAGGAGCAGTAGTATTTAATGATTTAGCTAATAACCGTATGAAAGATGAGGTATTTGATTGGGATGAAGTTCTTAACTTTCAAGGAGAAACAGGACCATATATTCAATATATGTATGTACGTACCAAAAGTGTATTAGAAAAAGCAAAAGAACCAGATTTAGATGCAAGCCAGATTGATTATACAGTATTAAATGACGCAGATGCTATGCAAATTGCTAAATTATTAGAACAGTTTAAAAATATACTAATTCAAGTTACACAAAAAGAAGAACCTTCTATTTTATCTCGTTACTTAATTGACTTAAGCCAAGCATATAGTACTTTTTATAACAACCACAAAGTATTGGTAGAAGAAGAGAATGTACGTAATGCTCGTTTATATATAACCAAAACAGTAGGGGATGTATTAAAAAAAGGTGCAGAACTATTAGGAATGCAAATGCCTGAAAGAATGTAATAATAAAAAGAAAAAAGCCATAGATACTCTAAGAAAGAGAATCTATAGGCTTTTTAATATTGATTTTTTTCTTTTAAATGAATTTCCATTTGTCTTTGAGCATCTTTTTTAGCAATATCTTGACGCTTATCATAAAGTTTCTTACCAGTTCCAATGCCTAGTTCCATTTTTACAAAATTGCCTTTAAAATATAAACTAATAGGAATTAAGCTATAACCTTTTTGTTTTATCAAACCAATTAATTTACGAATTTCTTGTTTATTTAGTAATAATTTTCTATCACGAAGAGGATCTTTATTAAAAATATTTCCATGATCATAAGGACTAATGTGCATAGAATATACATAAACTTCTCCATTTTTTATAGATGCATAACTATCCTTTAAATTAACCTTACCAGCACGAATAGATTTGATTTCTGTTCCGGTTAATACAATTCCTGCCTCTAATGTATTTTGAATATTATAGTTATGATAGGCTACAGGATTTTTAGCAAGTATCTTTTTCTTATCTGCCATATATAACACCTCACTAATTCTTTTTGGTATTATACACGAAAAATAAGAAAAAGGAAATAGATTTTTAGAACTATTTCCTTTTTACATTAATTAGTGTTCAATGTGCTGGCTAGCTTCATTACGTTCTTTTACATAAGTCCAGATTAAAGAAATAATGGCGATGGCTATTAATCCTAAGATAAGCCAAGTTAATGTACTAGCATTCATACCAAACACAATAGGGGTATCTCCCATTGAAGATGTTCTTTCTGCAGAGTAAGAGGAGTTATGATTTGTGGTCATTCCCACAACACTATTAGTAGTATTGTGCATAGCAGAACCTACCCCAGAAGTCATGTCTTGCATACCTTTTTCCATATCAGAAGTGACATTTTTTGCCCCTTTTGACATGTCACTAGCAGTATTTCCTATACCACTTGCAAAGTTTTCAGCAGTGTTTTTTATACCTTCTGTTGTTTCCTTAGCAGCATTACCAATATTGTCCATTCCTGAAACAAAGGAAATAGAAATTACTAGGGCAGAAACAAGAACAAGAATAGAAAGCATTATTTTCTTTTTCATGTTTTGAAACCTCCTTAAAAGTATCATAAATTTTAAATTATGATTTAATTATAGTATTGATTTTTTTAGAGTAAAATATACAAAATAAAAGAAAAATAGACAAAAAAAATTTGCAAATTTTTGGAAAAATTTGCAATAAAGTGTTTTTATCTTTTTAGTCTAATTAATACAGCAACTCCTAATAAAATTAATACTATACCAACAACAATTAATAAAATATTTAATATAGCATCAATAGTAAGTCCTTCACTTTCATTTTGGCTTGAACTTTCAACTGTTGTTGTCATTTGAGAATTATTATCTATAGATGTGTTAGATTGTAATTCGTTACCAGTAGCATTAGTATCAGATTGTAAATTCATATTAATATCTGTTGCAAAACAAGAAGTGCCTAATAAAATACTGATGCCCAATAATAAACAAACAGTTACTCTTAAAATTCTATTCATGTCAACCTCCTAAATCAAAGTTTTATCTAAATGTTACGATATAATCATACACAAGTTATTTGTAAAAGTCAATCGAAAAAATAAAAATATTATAAAAAATGTCTTGACAAAAAATAAATTAAATGTATAATTGTATTAATACATTAATACAATGAAAGGAGAAAATATGGAGTTTCAATTTGATAATAACAGCCCAATTTATTTACAATTAATACAAAAGATTAAAATTGCTATTGCTTCGGGCGAGTTTAAACCTGGGGAAAAATTGCCTGCAGTAAGAGAACTAGCAATGGAAAGTAAAATTAATCCTAATACGGTACAAAGGGCTTTATTTCAATTAGAAGAAGAAAAGTTAATTTTTACACAAAGAACAAATGGAAAATATATTACAGAAAATGAACAAAAGCTAAAAGAATTAAGAAATGAATTGGCTAGCAATTTACTAAATGAATTTACAGTAAAAATGCAACAATTAGGTTTTTCAAAACAAGAAATTTTAGAATTAATAAAAAGGGAGGAAAAATAATGTCAACGATTATAACATGCGAACATGTGAATAAAGAGTATGGAAAAAAGAAAGCTTTAAAAGATGTAAATTTATCAATAGAAAACGGAAGAATTATAGGTTTATTAGGATCAAATGGGAGTGGAAAAACTACTTTAATTAAATTAATAAATGGTTTACTTGTACCAACATCAGGAGAAGTTCTCATATTAGGAAGTAAGCCAGGAGTAGAAAGTAAAAAAATCATTTCTTATTTACCAGAAAGAACTTATTTACCAAATAATGAAACGATAGAACAAGTTATCCAATACTTTTCAGACTTTTATTTTAATTTTAATGTAGAAAAAGCATATCAGTTATTAGAAAAATTAAAAATAAATCCAAAAGATAAATTAAGTACTTTATCTAAAGGTACAAAAGAGAAAGTACAATTAGTTCTAGTTATGAGTAGAGAAGCTGATGTTTATATTTTAGACGAACCTATAGGAGGGGTTGATCCAGTAGCAAGAGATTATATATTATCTCTTATCTTAGATAACTTTAAAGAAGGCGCAACTCTTATTATATCTACTCATTTAATTGCAGACATTGAAAAGATATTAGATGACGTTATATTTATTCATGAAGGAAAAATAATATTACAATCTAGCGCAGATGAACTAAGAATGCAATATAAAGGTTCTATTGAAAACGCATTTAAGGAGGTATTTAAAAATGTTTAGTAAATTACTCAAAAATGATTTAAGTCAAATGGGAAGTCGTATATACCCTTTGTATCTGATTATATTAGGATTAGCGTTTTTTGCTAAAGCAATGAATATTCTTTCTACTCATATTGGTGCTTTTCAAATGATATATGGTTTTACAGTTATGGCTTGGGTATGCAGTATCATTATTTGTTTAGTATATACTTTTTTTGTGGCAATACAAATATTTTATAGAAAAAACTTAAGAGATGAGGGGTATTTAACACATACTTTACCAGTAACTAAAACAAGTATTGTTTCTAGTATGTTTATTACAGCAATTATTTATACCATTATAACCGTTTTGATTATTATGTTAAGTGTTATGATTACTTTTTACACACCAGGAATTTTTCATGACTTCTATAATGCCATACAAACTACATGGAATTCTCTTAATATACTTACAGTAATCATTATGGTACTTTCCTATATGCAACTATTAAGTAGTATTTATTGTGCATTAAGTATAGGGCATTCATTTAGTAGTAATAAATTGGCATATTCTGTTGTTTTCTGGGTGGTCATTTATGTTATTTCTCAAATTTTAAATGTAATTGGAATACTAATATTAGCAAGTATACAACCAGAGATTTTTTATGAAACTTATAATGAACAAATAGGAATGAATTTTGCTTATGGAACTTTTATAACAAGTATTATTACCAATAGTATTATGTTAACAGGTACATACATAACAACAATTATGATGCTAAAACATAGATTGAATCTGGAATAATTTGAAAGTCAACATAAAATATGATATAATAATAGTATATGGAGTCATAAACAAGACCTTACTATAGTGAGGTTAGAACAAAGGAGGAAACGAAAATGAAACGAGGAACCATTCTTTCAATTGCAATTGGAATGGTAATAGGAGCTGTAATTTGTGTACATGTACCTGAAGCTCAGGCAGAGACACGGCAAAGAGAACAAAAGCTTTGGCAAGAAATAATAAATGAGCAAAAACCACAGCCAGAAAGAATCATTTATATTACAACAGAACAAGAAACAACAGAAAAAGAAGATGATGAGATGCAAAAACAGGAAGTTTTGCAAGAAGAAGTACAAAAAGAGGAGGATTTTTTTACTGTAAGAGAACGGCAAACAGGTTACTCAAAAGATGTACAACTACTGGCTGCAATTGCTTATACAGAGCAGGAAGAATTTATCAATTACTTTGGTTCACAAGAAGAAATTCTAGTGAAGTTAAATGGAAAACAAGTGTATTTGTCCAAAGATAAAGCAGGACACATGGCATTTCAGTATGCTATGGCTGTTGTACTCAACAGACTAAAGAATCATCATATGAGCTGTTTTACCATTGAGGATGTTCTCTATGCAGAAAATCAATATGCAGAGGCAACGAAGAGCAAAATTTACAGAACAGATATACCAAATGAGATTTATGAGATGGCACAAGAAATTTTACAACACAATGATTTACCGAGCAACTTAATTTATCAAGGTGAGAGGGAATGGGGAGAGTCCATTTTCGAAATAGGAAATCAATATTTTGGAGTTGATTCAAAATATGATGCGTAAGCAGGGGGATTTTTCCCCCTGTGTTTTTTATAAAAAAATATAAATAAGTAGATTTTTCAGAATGTTAATGATATAATGAAGCAAAATAAAAGGAGAAAAAAGATGCAAGAGAAAACAAGAGATATACAAATAGATATATTAAGAATTATAGCCATGTTTATGATTATATTATTCCATTGTTTTAATAATACCAATATTATAGAAAGAGGAATTATGTCAGATGTAAATGGAATAATTGCTATGTTTCTAAGAGTAGTTACGAATGTGGCTAATGGTATTTTTTTCATTATATCAGGGTATTATTTAATTCATAAAAAATTTAAATTAAAACATATACTTACTTTATGGGGAAAAACTATTTTATTTTCTACTTTAGCTGTAGTCATTGCGTGTTTTCTTCAGTTACCTGTAAAAATAGAACAGGCAACTTTTCCTATTATAGCGGGGGAATACTGGTTTATTACAGCATATATTATACTATATTTGATTTATCCCTTTTATAATTTGGTATTAAATCGATTAACAAAAAAACAAATGCAATACTTGTTAGGTATTTTATTTGGTGTTGTGAGTGTTTTAAATATTATTTTCCATTATAATGTTTTCTTTGGAAATTTCGCTGTAGTTTTGTTATATTATGCGATAGGGACCTACATCCAAAAATACTATATTCCCAAAGAAAAAGAATATCCAATGGCTAAATTTTTTATTATTGCTTTAGTTGCAACAATTTTATACTTATTTGTTTTTGCATTACGTATGGAAGATGTAGAAAATAGCTATTTGAAATTATTTGTAAACAACTTATATAGTGATTTTTTTAATTTAAAGAATCCGTTTAGTGTACTTATGGCTTTTTTTCTATTTATAGCTTTTTATAAAAAAGCAATTAAAAAGCCAATCATACAAAAATTTACAACATGGATTACACCTTCTATACTATCTGTATATTTAATTCACGAAAATACAAACTTAAATATATATTGGTTATTTTTAGGAATTAATGATTTAGCAAGTTCGCTCTGGTGTATACCATATATATTATTCGTAACCCTAATGGTATTTATCATTTGTCTTATCATTGATGGAATCAGAAGAATAAGTTATACATTTCTTAAAAAAATACCAATTGTAAATAGTGGAACAAAAAAACTAAATGATAAGCTAGAAAAGTATAATGATAAAATAACGAATATTTTATATAGTGAGGAAAGTAAATAAGGGGGAAAAAATGAAAAAGATTATAAGTAAAATACTTCTCATAATATTTATTTCAGGGTTCTTTGTATGTATATTTTTTACTATGGTAGGAATTACGACAAAATATCAAATATTAGATCATATTGACTATCAAGTAATCTTACAAAAAGATGGTAGTATGAGGGTAACAGAAACATGGAATATCGAAATAGGGCAGACAAACACTTTAGTAAGAAATTTTGATATATCTTCTAAGTTTGGAGAAATCAAAGATGTTACAATCAAAGATTTAGACACAAACCAATATTTACAACAAATAGATAGAAAAATGTATCATGTTACGAATAACTGTTATTACGCATTGCCAATTGCTTCTAATACATTTGAGATTGCATGGGGTGTTGGAATGGATAATACTTTGATGGGAAAAAGAAATTTCCAAATTTCCTATGTGGTAACAGATGTTATAAAAGAGTATGCAGATTGTCAAGAGATTTATTGGCAATTTCTAGCACAAGGTCAAAATTCTGTGCCAGCTAGAAAAGTTACAGGAACTATCATTTTGCCACAACCAGTAAATAATATAGAAAATCTAAGAGTGTGGGGACATGGTCAATTAAATGGAGTAATAGAGAAAACAAACAAGCAAATAGTACAATTTAGTATGGATAAATTAGAACCGGGGCAAAGATTTGAAATACGTGTTGTTACAGAAGAAAAGATATTTGATATTCCCGAATATAACATTACTAATCAGAACTATTTAAATACTATCATACAAGAAGAAACTACCTGGGTAGAAGAAGCAAATGAGCAAACAAGAAATGCTTGGATTGCAGAAGGTTTTAAGTATTTTATTTATATAATGATTATTGTATATCTTATCTATAAAATAATAAAATATAGGAAATTAAATAAACAAAAAGAAGATAACATTATATATCATGAATTCAAATATTTTAGAGATATTCCTAGAGAAGATGCAACTCCAACAGAAGCATGTTATTTATATAAATATGATAAAAAGAGATTAGGAACGCAGGAAATTCAAAGTCAGGCTGTATCAGCAACAATTATGGATTTATGTCTGAAAAAAATAATTAGATTGCGAGCAGATGATAAACAGATATATATAAGTTTTCTAAAAGAACCAGAAGGACTACAAGAAGATGAAAAGCAGATTTATCAATTATTAAAAAATGCAAGTGATGGTAAAGATGAATTTCCAATAGATGACTTAAATCAATATGCTAAGATTTATTATACAAATTATAGTAGCATTGTGAATCAGGTAGTTAATATCGCACGTAATCGTTTATATCAATTAAAATTGGTAGATAAAACAAATGAAAATTTATATGCTAAATGTAAAAGAGCAAAAATATGGTATAACCTGGCTATATATGCTTACTGTATACTAGTATTTCTATATATTTCAACTTTTACACCATTGTTTCATATAAGTATACTTTTAGAGTATGGCTTAAATTTCCCTATATCTGCTTTATTAGGATTAATTTTATTACTTCCTATACTAGGATTATTTTGTTACTTAAAAAAAATACAAGACAAAGTAGGAGGAAAAATTACAGTATTGACACTGCAAGGTGTAGATGAACAAGAAAAATGGAAAGCACTTGCTAGATATATGGAAGAATATTCTTTATTAAATGAGAAAGAAGTTCCAGCACTAGTTCTATGGGAAAAATATTTAGTGTATGCTACTGCATTTGGTATAGCAGATAAAGCCATAGAGCAGATGAAAGCAAGTTATCCAGAAGTATTTATTAAAGAAAATTGGAATGATGAAAAAATTGCACAAGAATATCCGATTATCTATTTTTCTACCAGCTCATGGTATCACTATGGAATTACAACAAGTGTAATTAACAGAATGAATACAGATGTGAAATCAGCATATGATACTTCACAACAACAAATGACGATAAGCTCTTCTAGCAGAAGTGGCTCCGGAGGAGGAGGCGGATTCTCTGGCGGAGGCGGAGGCCGGAGGAGGTGGAGGAGGAATGGGAGGAAGATAAATTCCCTCTTCTACTATCCTATTAAAAACTGTATTATCAAAAATACAGTTTTTTTAAACTTACAAAAAAGTAAGATTTATGCAACACTTTTCGATGGTAAAAGAAATATTAGTTACATTAGATGAAATTAAAAGTTTAAGTGGAAATACGCCAACATCAAATGGTAATATTTATGCATGGAATCAATTTGGAGGAGTAGTAGCTTCCAGCACAAGAAATATAACGGGTGTATATGACTTATCTGGAGCGACATATGAAAAAACAGCAAGTTATGTTGCTAATCAAAATGTAAATTTATCTAAATACGGAAACTCATTAACATACAATCAAAATACGTTAAAAGAAACTAGTACGAAATATACCATAGTGTATCCATATGACAAGAGCCAAGATAATAATTCAAGTACACATGATATAGCAAGTGTAGCTAATTATGCAATGAATACGAAAATATATGGTGATGGCATAAGAGAAGTATCTACAACGGGAATTAATTTTAGCGCATGGCAAAATAACGATTCATATTTTGCTGGATTAGGAGGTCCATTTCTTGGTAGAGGAGGAAATTGGGGAAGTATACATGCTGGTAGATTTGCATTTTATCGTGCAACAGGAGAAAGTCATTATGGTGATGGTTTCCGTACAATAGTAATACCGATGACATAGCATAGAGAAAAATTAGTTTTAACTCTTATATAACTAGGAGGAGAAAACCAGTTTTTTAATAAAAAATATAATTATAATTACTTGAAAATTATGTATCATCTGCTATAATTAATGAAGAATAAAACTAAGAGAGGAGAAAAGAGAAATAATCCAATTATCTTATATAATATTTTGATAATTGGATTATACGTGAAGAAAAATGAGTATAGCGATTAGTTTATTAATTCCTTTTTTAGGAACTATGTTAGGTTCTGCTATGGTATTTTTTATGAAAGACAAAATAGAGCCAAGAATAGAAAAGCTATTATCAGGATTTGCAGCTGGTGTAATGATAGCAGCATCTGTGTGGTCGCTTTTAATTCCTTCTATTGATATGGCAGCAGAACAAGGAGAAATAAAATGGGTTCCAGCAGCTATAGGATTTATATTAGGAATGCTGTTTTTATTAATTTTGGATATACTCGTTCCTCATTTACATGCTAAATCAGAAAAAGCAGAAGGATTGCCATCAAAATTTAAAAATACAACAAAATTAGTGTTAGCCGTTACACTTCATAATATTCCGGAAGGAATGGCTGTTGGTGTTGTTATTGCAGGAATGTTAAATCAAAATGCGGGAATTACTCTAACCGGAGCGTTAGCATTAGCTATTGGTATTGCTATTCAAAACTTCCCAGAAGGTGCTATTATTTCCATGCCACTAAAAAGCGAAGGAGATTCAAAAATAAAAGCATTTATTTATGGCACATTATCAGGAATAGTAGAACCGATAGGTGCTATTCTTACCATTCTATTAACTAGTTATTTAACACCATTCTTACCGTATTTCTTGTCATTTGCTGCAGGAGCCATGCTGTATGTAGTAGTAGAAGAATTAATACCACAATCACAAGTAGGAGAACATTCTAATATAGGTACTATTGGTGTAGCAATAGGTTTCGTATTAATGATGATTTTAGATATTGCTTTAGGGTAAAAGGAGGAAAAAATATGAAATGTGTTGTAACAGGAGCTACCGGACATATAGGAAATGTTTTAGTTCGTGAACTTATTGAAAATAGATATGAAGTGACTGCTTTTATTAGAGAAGGGGAATCAATTGCACCTTTGCAAGATTTACCAGTAAAAATCTGCTATGGAGATGTAAGAAATAAAGAAAGCCTAAAAAAAGCTTTCATAGGAGCTGATTGGGTTTTCCATTTAGCAGGACTAATAGATATAGGTAGTGGAAACAAAAAAATGATGTATGAAGTTAATGTGCAAGGAAGTAAAAATGTTGTACAAGCATGTAAAGAAGAACATGTAAAAAAATTAATTTATACAAGCTCTGTACATGCGATTCCCGAAAAAAAGAATAACGAAGTGATAACAGAAACAAAAGAATTTTCGGAAAAATGGGTAAAAGGAACATATGCTAAAACAAAAGCCGAAGCAACCAAATACATATTAAGCCAAGCAGGAGAAGAATTAGAAATTGTTATTACACATCCTTCAGGAGTAATAGGACCTTTTGAATATATTCCTTCCAATTTAGGACAACTAATTATTGACTGTGCCAATAAAAAAATGGGGGCATATCTAAAAGGGGCATATAATTTTGTAGATGTAAGAGATGTAGCAAAAGGGGTATTGCTATCTGCAGAAAAAGGAAAAAATGGAGAATGTTATATATTAGCAGGACACATTGTCAGCGTAAAACAGTTAATGCACTATGTTGAAGAAATAACAGGAGTTAAAGCTCCAAATTTTAAAATAGCAAGATGGTTTGCCTATGCAACAGGTTTCTTATCAGAATTATACTATAAAATAAGGAAAGAAAAACCACTTTTTACTTCTTATGCAGTATATACTTTAGGAACGAATTGCAACTTTTCTAGTCAAAAAGCAAAAGAACAATTAGGTTATACAGTAAGAGATATGAAACAAACTATACAAGATACGATAGATTGGTTTATTAAACAAGGAAAAATTAAAACATAAAATACTTCCTAAAAAAGGGAGTATTTATTTTTTTTTTTAAAAATTAAGAATACTATTGACAAACTGTTATATACTGTTATAATAACAATATAACAGTATAGGAGGGAAAAAATGAATATTATTATTAGTAATAATAGTGCAAAACCTATATATGAGCAAGTTAAAGAAGGCATCAAACAGGCAATTTTTTCTCATGAACTGTGTGAAGGAGAAATTTTACCATCTGTAAGAAGCATGGCGAATGAACTAAAAATTAGTTTTTTAACAGTAAAAAAGGCATATGACGAATTAGAAACAGAAGGTTTTATTGAAACTATACAAGGAAAGGGAAGTTTTGTATTACCTCAAAATCTAGAAATGATAAAAGAGGAAAAACTATGTCAAATACAAAAACATATGGAAGAAATAGCTCATATAGCACAGGTATCTAATATTACGAAAGAAGAAATTCAAGAATTATGGAAAATTGTTTTTAAGGAGGTTCTATAATGAAAAATAGTATTGAAATAAAAAATGTTAGTAAAAAATATCCAGGTTTTGCCTTAAAAAATATTAATTTTTGTGTGCCAGAAGGAACGATTGTAGGTCTAATTGGAGAAAATGGGGCAGGTAAAACAACAACAATTAAAGCTTTATTAAATATTATTTCCTCTTTGGGAGATATTCAAGTATTAGGGAAAAATATAAGAAAACATGAAAAAGAAATTAAGCAAGATATAGGAGTAGTTTTAGATAATAGCTTTTTATCAGAATACTTAACTACTAAAAAATTAAATACCATTATGAAAGATTTTTATAATAATTGGGATGAGAAGAAATATATGTATTATATAAAAGAGTTTCAATTACCTGAAAATCAATTGATAAAAGAATTTTCTAGTGGTATGAAAATGAAATTAAAAATAGCGATAGCTATTTCACATCATCCAAAACTTTTAATTTTAGATGAACCTACAAGTGGACTAGATCCTATAGTTCGTAACGAAATTTTAGAAATATTCAGAAAATACATAGAAGAAGATGAAACAAGAGCAATCTTAATTTCTAGTCATATCACAAGTGATTTAGAACATATATCAGATTATATTGTATTAATTGATAAAGGAGAAATTAAATTAGATAAAGCAACAACAGAATTATTAGAAAATTATGGAATTGTTAAATGTTCTAAGGAAGATTTTGAAAAAATAAAGATAGAAGATTATATTTCTTATCGAGCTGGAAAATATCAATATGAAGTATTAGTAGCTGATAAATATGAATTTAGAAGAAAATATGATATTTCTGTTATTGATAGACCAACTATAGAAGACATTATGCTATTTTATATTAAAGGAGGAAAAGCTTAAATGAGTGTGAAGAAAGGATTAATAAAAAAAGATTTATACAATTTATCTAGTTATAAAACCTCATTAATTATTGTTTTTATATGTATGTGTATATTAGGAACATCTAATAGTACAATGATGAATTATATTCCTATCATTATGGCTACTATGTCGGGCATGATTGCTTTATCTACTTTTAGTTATGATGAAATTGCAAAATCAAATACTTATGTATTAACTTTACCAACAAATAAAAAAGAGGTAATTATATCTAAGTATATTTTAGTAATTAGTATTTCTTTAGTCGGAGCGATAATAGGTTTTTTGATTACTCCTATTATCATACAAGTCATGAATGCAATTAAACAAGAAAATTTATTAAGTGTAGATTGGAACGATTTATTAATAACTACTTTAGGAGGTATCTTTGGAATTGCTTTAATTGAATCTATTCAAATTCCAAGCATTTATAAATGGGGACCAGAAAAAGGAAGAATTCAAATGTTTATATTAATATTTATTTTAATACTAATAATAGCAGGAGCTGCTTATCTTTTCATTCAAGCAGGCTTTTCAGAATATTTAAATGCAATAGAAACTTTTTTACAAAGTTTTGGAATTCCTCTTCTACTTATAGTAACTATAACTCTATATTATATATCCTATAAAGTTTCTTGTAGAATTTATCTAAAACAAGATTAAACAATAAAAATGATAGTGTTTGCTACTATCATTTTTTTAGTTGCACATTGTCTATTTTTTTGATATGATGAAGAAAAAATGAGGAGAGGGAAAAATGAAACTAGTTATACAAAGAGTAAAAAGAGCAAGTGTAGAAGTAAATAAAGAAATTGTAGGAAAAATAGAGAAAGGATTTTTAGTGTTAATAGGAGTAAAGCAAAATGATACAAGAAAGCAAGCAGATTATTTAGTAAAAAAATTAATTAACTTGCGAGTTTTTGAAGATGAAAAAGGAAAAATGAATTTAAGCATAAAAGATGTGCAAGGGAAATTACTGATTGTTTCGCAATTTACTTTATATGCCAATTGTAATGACGGCAATAGACCTAGTTTTATTGAGGCAGCTAAACCAGAAGAAGCCAATATTTTATATGAATATTTTTGTGAGGAATGTAAAAAGAAAGATGTAGAGGTGCAAAAAGGAATTTTTGGTGCTGATATGAAGGTAGAATTATTAAATGATGGCCCCGTAACCATTATTTTAGAAAAATAGGAGGAGGATTTTATGCCAGCGTGGATTACACATCTAGCAACAGCAGAAAAACTAATGGAGGATATACATATTCAAGATAAAAATAGTTTTTTGTTTGGAAATATTATGCCAGATATTTTAAATAATTATATTGTAAAACAAACACATTTACATATAAACTATGAAGTTTCTCATTTTGCCATTTTACAAATGATTAATCATAGAAATTTTGCATTACCTGGTACTGAGAAGTTTTTATGGGAATATCATAAAAACATAGACAATCCAGTTATTTTAGGTTTTTATACACACTTACTTACAGATTATTTTTGGAATACTATCACATATGAAAATTTCTTTTTTGGTCACAACAATTGTATTACTGTTAAATTTTCAGATGGAATGCAAAAAGATTATACTTATGATGATGCTATTCACATGAAACATCGAGATTTTGGAAAATTTTCAGGATATTTAAAAAATATGTACTCATTACAACCAATAGAATATGCAGAAAAATTATGCATACTAAGTAACGAAGTAAAAGAAACTCCACTAACAAGAGAGGACATACAAAAAACAATTGAGGTATTAAAGGAAAGTTTGCAAAATTCTACTGTTAAAGAAGATTCTAGCTATTTTTTGTTTTCTGAAGACTCATTAATGCCATATTTTGAGCAAAGCATAGAATTTATAAAAAAATCTATAAAAGATTTTACTTAGAGTTAACTCAAAATGATTGGAGGATAAAAATTATAAGAAAAAATCAATTACTTTATATGAAAATATAGAGTAATTTTTCTTTTTATGGTATACTTATGACATAAAAATATAAATTATACAAGGAGGAAGAAATATGTTAGAAAATATCGAAGTTTTATGCCATAGTAGTATTAGAATAAATAAGAAAAAAGTAATATATATAGACCCATTTAAAATAAATAAGGACTATCACGATGCAGATATGATATTCATAACACATGATCATTATGATCACTATTCTGAATTAGATGTAGATAAAGTAATTAAGCAAGATACAGTAATCATTATTCCAGAAGATCTATTTACAAAAGTATTAAAAAAAGGATGGAAACAAGAAAGAATCATTACTATCAAACCAAATGAAAAATACATAGTAGAAGGAATTCATTTTGAAACTATACCTGCGTATAATGTTAATAAACAATTTCATCCAAAAGAAAATAATTGGGTAGGATATATAATAGAAATAGAAGGTATTTGCTATTATATAGCAGGAGATACAGATATAACAGAAGAAAATAAACATATAAAATGTGATGTTGCTTTTATACCAGTAGGGGGAACATACACAATGAATGCTAAAGAGGCCGCAAAACTAGTTAATGAAATAAAACCTAAAGTGGCAGTACCAATTCATTATGGAAGTATTGTAGGAACTAAGAAGGACGCGATTGATTTTAAAGAATTACTACTTCCAGAAATAGAATGTAAAATACTAATCAAAAGGTAAAAATGATAAGTGGAAATTTAAAGAAAGATTTCTATTGGTGAAAATAGAAGGAGGAGTAATAATGAAAAATTTTGGAAATGTATTATGGGGAATAGTATTTATTATCATTGGACTAATTATTGGAGCAAATGCACTTGGAATTGCGGATATTAACATATTTTTTGATGGTTGGTGGACTTTATTTATTATCCTACCATGTTTTATAGGATTATTTAAAGAAAGAGAAAAAACAGGAAATTTGATAGGACTATTAATAGGTATTGTATTGTTACTATGTTGCCAAAATGTACTAAAATTTGATATGGTTTGGAAATTAGCACTTCCAACAATATTGGTTATAATAGGAATATCCTTTATTTTTAAAGACACTTTTAATCATAAGATTAGCAAGGAAATAAAAAAATTAAATCAAAATAGAACAAAAGACGGAGAATATTGCGCTACATTTTCAGAACAAAATGTAAATTTTGATGGAGAAAAATTGGAAGGAGCAGATTTAACAGCAGTATTTGGAAGTGTTAAATGTGATGTAACAAAAGCAATTATTGAAAATGATGTAGTTATTAATGCAAGCAGTATATTTGGAGGAATAGAAATTCATGTACCAGAAAATGCTATTGTAAAAATAAAATCTTCTTCAATATTTGGAGGAGTAAGCGAAAAGAGGAAAAATATAGTAGAAAATAATGAAGCACATACCATATATATCAATGCAACATGTATCTTTGGAGGTGTAGATATAAAATGACAACAGCTCAAAAAATAATAAAAAATTTAGCTATTGCTTTTGCTATATTTCTAATTATTGTAATTGTTTCAGCAATATTAGGAGGAATTTATGGATTAGCTAGCATTTTAGGATTAAATCATCAACATGAAATATTAGGCGAAATGGTTGTAACAAGTTTTGAAAATAGTGATGTTAAGAAATTAGATGTAGATGTTGTTTTTACAAATCTTGCTATAAAAGTAGGAGATACTTTAAAAGTAGAAACGAATAATGATAGTATTCTTTGTAAAGAAGGACAGCAAACACTACAAATCAAAGAAGAGAACAATAATTGGTTTTTTGGAGAAAATAAAGGAGACTTAATTATATACATACCGAAGAATATGAAATTTGAAAATATGGAAATTCATACTGGAGCAGGAAAAATTAGTATAGAAGAATTAAATACTGAAAAATTAGAACTTGAATTGGGAGCAGGAGAAACCGAAATAGAAAAGTTAGAAGTAACAAGGAATTGCAAAATAAATGGCGGAGCAGGAAAAGTAAGTGTTTTATCAGGAACAATTCATAATTTTGATTTAGATATGGGAATAGGAGAAATCAATTTAACTGCTAATATTAAAGGGAAAAGTGATATTGAAGCAGGGGTTGGAAATTTAAATATTACATTACAAGGCGATAAAGAAAGCTATAAAATTAAAACAAATAAAGGAATAGGGAAAATAAAAATTGATGGAAAAGAAATGAAAGAAGCAGAAGTATTTGGAGATGGAGAAAATGATATTTCTATAGATGGTGGAATAGGAAATATCATTTTAGAGTTTAGTAATTAAAATGGAGTAATTAGGAGGCAAAATGAAAATTCGTACATTAGAAAATTTAATATGGATACTTTTTTTCATAATTGGATTATTATTTACAGTAATAGGAGCAGTAATTGGTGTTAACACATTGAATTACGAAAATAAGGTAGATACAATGGGAACCATCACTAGAATAGAATATTATACAGATATTGACGGAGATAGGCTAGAAAATGTTTATGTTTCATATTATGTAGAACAAAAACAATATGAATCTAAATTAACGGGATATTCTTCTGATTTCTATGAAGGAAAAGAAATTAATATATATTATGATAAGAATAACCCAAATGAAATAGGAGTAAAATCTTTAGATCTTTTATTTTTAATATTTCCAGGAATTGGACTTATATTTTTGATTATAGGTGCAACAGGCTTATTAGTGAAAATAAATAAAAAAAGAAGGAAAAATAAATTAAAAACCTATGGAGAAAAAATAGAAGCTAATTATAGAGAAACTACACTTAATACAATTTATTCTGTAAATAATGTGCATCCTTATAATATCATATGTGAATGGAATAATCCTATAGATAATAAAAAGTATATATTTAAAAGTGAAAATTTATGGACAAATCCTGAAATAATGATTGCAGAAAAAAATGTACAAACATTTCCTGTGTATATAGATAGAAAAAATAAAAAGAAATATATAGTGGATGTAGACATTTTAACTGAAAATGTGGTAGATTTAAGGTAATAAAATACCAGAAATAAAGGAAAGTAATATGAAACAAGAAAAAACAAATGTAATGAGAATATTAGAACAAAAAGATATCCATTATACGAGTTATTGTTATATAAATACTAATGCAGTAAGTGGAAAAGAAGTAGCTGAGGTGTTAAACCAGAACCCTAATCAAGTTTTTAAGACTTTAGTCACAGTGGGAAATACAAAAAATCATTATGTATTTTTAGTTCCTGTAAACAGAGAATTAGATTTAAAAAAGGCAGCAAAGGCAGTAAATGAAAAGAATATAGAAATGATAAAATCTAAAGATTTACTACCTTTGACTGGATACATACATGGTGGGTGTTCACCAATAGGAATGAAAAAACAGTTTAAGACAGTTATGGATATAACGGCTAAAGACTATAAAACCATTATTTTTAGTGCAGGGAAAATTGGTTATCAAGTGGAACTTACTTTAGAAGAAATGAGAAAAGTTATAGAATTTGAACTAATAGATATATCTCAAAATAAGAATTTACTAACATGAAGATAAAAGAATTTACGAAAAAATAAGGAGGAAAGAGATGAAAATAGTATTATTAGAAGAATTAGGAGTATCGAATCGCATACTAGAAAAATATGCAAAAAGATTGGAAGAAATGGGACATACATTTGTATCTTATAAAAAAGATACAGATATTAATACACAAATAGAACGTGTGAAAGATGCAGACATATTAATGGTTGCTAATATGTCTTTAGATGAAAAAGTGCTAGAAAATGCAGATAAGTTAAAATTTATAGATGTAGCATTTACAGGAGTTGATCATATTCCTGTTGAGAAAGCAAGACAAAAGAATATTGCTATTAGTAATGCTTCTGGGTATGCAACACAAGCTGTTGCAGAATTGTGTATAAGCTTTATGATACAGTTACTTCGTAAAATAAAACAAAATGAGGAAAGTTGCAGAAATGGAGGAACAAAAGAAGGACTTATAGGAAATTTATTATATGGTAAGACTGTAGGAATCATTGGAGCTGGCAAAATAGGAAGAAAAGTAGCATTACTTTGTAAAGCTTTTGGATGTAAAGTAATTGCTTATAATAGAAGTATAATAAATGATGATTCAATTGATAAACAAGTAGAATTAGAAGAATTATTAAAAAATTCTGATATTGTATCACTACATTGTCCTTTAACTCCTGAAACAGAAGGTTTAATAGGCAAAAAAGAATTAGCACTTATGAAAAAAACAGCTATTTTAATTAATACCGCAAGAGGAAACATTGTTAAGTCGAAAGATTTAGAAGAGGCATTGCAAGAAGAAATTATAGCAGGAGCAGCATGCGATGTTTTTGAGAAAGAACCACCATTACCAATAGATTATACGCTTTTACATACTAAAAATACAATTGTAACACCTCATATAGCTTTCTCATCAATAGAATCAATGGAAGAAAGGGCTCAAATAGTTTTTGATAATCTATTTTCATGGTTAGAAGGAAAACAAAAAAATAAAATAATATGAGAAAAATGTATATGAATAAAATATCTCTTCTTAGTGATTCAAATAAAATAAATAGTAAAAAAGAAAGAAGGATTAAGTATGGTAGAAAAAGTTGTATCAATTATTATGTGGATTGTTATTCTTGTTTTAATAGTAGGTACTCTGTCTCTTTTAGGGAGTTATATTGGACAGCAGAAAGAGATTTTAACAGAAAATGAAGAAAATCAAGCTATAATGAAAGCTGTGGTAATGCAAGTATATGAAAAAGCATTAGGTGTAATGGAAATTAAAGAAAATGATGAACCAGGGGATTTATATACAGTTAGTTTTGCAGAAGAAGGAGATATTGGTTTTAAACAAAACCAAGAAGTAAATATATATTTTGATGGAACAATTGCTGAAAGTTATCCAGCACAAATTCATCATGTAAGTAAAATTGAAATTTTAAAAGATACAACGAAAATTTCTATACCAGATGATATTGTAAGATATTATAATAATTCAAAAGATAAGGTGAACATTCATATAACAGAATTAACGACAAAAGGGCTTACTATTACAATAGAAGATGAAAATGATTTACCATATGAATATACGAATGATTATGTACTATACCAAGAAGTAAAAAATGAAAATTATACAGGAGTTGGACAAAAAATAGGTGAAGATACTGAAAATTCTACTTCTGGTTATACTGGTACAGGAACAGAATATGTTTGGAAAGAATTAAATAAAAATACAAATATAAAAATAGAAGAAACAATAGAAGATATGGTATATAATTTACCAAATCAAATAAATAATAATAATGCTACTATAATTGGTAAAAAGATTAATTGGGAGGAACTTTATGGAGAATTATCAGATGGAAAATACCAATTGATATTCTCAAATTCAGGAACACATCCTATTATCATTCAATTTACTGTTAGTAGTGGAAATACACAAATCATAAGTCAAGATTTTAGTGGAATATAGAAAAATATTTAATAATGAGAGTATTGATTGCTAAATGCTCTCATTTGTGCTATTATTATTCGTGTAGAATTATTAAAGAATATAAAAGATAACAAACAAGAAGATGTTAGATGAAATGGGTACAAGGAGGGAATATGTTTAAATTACATTCAGAATATAAGCCAACAGGAGATCAACCTAAGGCAATAGAGTATTTATCAAAAGGTGTACAAGAGGGAAAAAAATTCCAAACATTACTTGGGGTTACTGGATCCGGAAAAACTTTTACTATGGCAAATATTATTCAAAAAGTACAAAGACCGACATTAGTTTTAGCACACAATAAAACGCTAGCAGGCCAACTTTACAGTGAATTCAAAGAATTTTTCCCAGAGAATAATGTGGAATATTTTGTCTCATATTATGATTATTATCAACCAGAAGCATATATACCACAATCTGATACATATATAGAAAAAGATTCCTCTGTAAATGACGAGATTGATAAATTACGCCATTCTGCTACTCTTTCATTATTTGAAACAAGAGATGTTATTATCGTAGCATCTGTTTCATGTATTTATGGATTAGGAGACCCAGAAGATTACCAACAAATGATGTTATCTTTAAGACCTGGCATGCAAAAAGGGAGAGATCAAGTTTTAAAAAAATTAATTTCTATGCAATATACTAGAAATGAGTTAGATTTTAAAAGAGGAACTTTTCGTGCAAAGGGAGATATTGTAGAAATATATCCAGCTAATGAATCTGAATCAGCTATTAGGGTAGAATTTTGGGGAGATGAAATAGAAAAAATTTCAGAAATTAATCCTTTAACAGGAAAAACAATTGCAAGTAGAATGCATATACTGATTTCCCCAGCTTCACACTATGTTACTACTAAAGAAAAAATGGAAAAAGCGATTGTAACTATTGAGGAGGAATTAAAAGAACGAATAGAGTATTTTAAAAGTCAAGGAAAATTAATAGAAGCACAAAGAATAGAAGAAAGAACTAACTTTGATATAGAAATGATGAAAGAAACTGGTTTTTGTCAAGGAATCGAAAACTATTCAAGACATATAAGTGGTCGTACTCCTGGTAGCAGACCATACACTCTTTTTGACTATTTCCCTAAAGATTTTCTACTTCTCATAGATGAATCACATGCTACAATTCCTCAAGTTAGAGCTATGTATAATGGAGATAGAGCAAGAAAAGAATCGTTAGTAAAATATGGTTTTCGCTTGCCTTCTGCTTTTGATAATAGACCTTTAAAATTTGAAGAATTTGAACAAAGAATTAATCAATGTATTTTTGTAAGTGCAACTCCAGCAGAATATGAGAGAGAACATGCAAAAGAAAATGTAGTAGAACAAATTATTAGACCAACAGGTTTGTTGGATCCAAAAATCGAAGTAAAACCTGTCACAGGACAAGTAGATGATTTAATTGAACAAATTCACCAAGTTGTAGAAAAAGGAGAAAGAGTATTAGTTACAACATTAACGAAGAAAATGGCAGAAGATTTAACAGCATATTTAGCTGGAATTAATATTCGTGTGCGTTATATGCATTCTGACATAAAAGCATTAGAAAGGATGGATATTATTCGTTCTTTACGTCTAGGGGAATTTGATGTTTTAGTAGGAATTAACTTATTAAGAGAAGGATTAGATATTCCAGAAGTTTCTTTAGTAGCAATTTTAGATGCTGACAAGGAAGGATTCTTACGTTCAGAGCGTTCATTAATTCAAACAATTGGACGTGCTGCAAGAAATACAGAAGGGAAAGTCATTATGTATGCAGATGAATTAACAGATTCTATGGAGAAAGCAATTTCAGAAACCAATAGAAGAAGAAAAATTCAACAACAATATAATGAGGAACATGGCATAACTCCGCAAACCATCAAAAAATCTGTAAGAGATACCATTCGTGCAAGTATTGTAGAAGAAGCTCAAGAAGAATATCAATTATCAAAAGAAGCTAATTTAGAAGAGATTATAGATAAATTAACCCAAGAAATGCTAAAATATGCAAGTGAGATGGAATTTGAAAAAGCAGCAGAATTACGTGATAAAATAAAAGAATTAACAAAAGAATAAAAAATAATAGCAAACTATTGTTCTTTTTAGAAAAATATAGTATAATAATGATGCAATTCAATAAGTAAAGGAAATGAAAGTAATGAATGATAAAATAATAATTAAAGGAGCAAAAGTTCATAATTTAAAAAATATTAATTTAGAAATACCAAGAGATAAATTAGTAGTTTTTACAGGACTTTCTGGTTCTGGAAAGTCTTCTCTTGCATTTGACACTTTATATGCAGAAGGGCAAAGAAGATATGTGGAAAGTTTATCTGCTTATGCAAGACAATTCTTAGGGTTAATGGAAAAACCAGACGTAGAATCCATTGAAGGACTTTCTCCTGCCATATCGATTGATCAAAAAACAACTTCTAAAAATCCACGTTCTACTGTAGGAACCGTTACGGAAATTTACGACTATATTCGTTTGTTATATGCTAGGATAGGAATACCATATTGTCCAAAATGTGGTAAAAAAATAGAGAAACAGACAATCGATCAAATTGTCGATAATGTTATGGAACTTCCGGAAGGTACTAGAATACAAGTATTATCACCAATTGTTCGCGGGAGAAAAGGGGAATTTGTTAAACAATTAGAGGAACTACAAAAGGAAGGATTTGTACGTGCAAGAATAGATGGAGAAATGTATGAATTAACAGATGATATTACTATTGACAGAAAGAAAAAACATAATATAGAAATTATAGTAGATAGATTAGTAATCAAACCAGATATTCGTAGTAGATTAACAGAATCTGTAGAAATTGCATTGAAACATGCAAACAATTTAGTAGTTATTGAAAATGCTTCTCAGCATAAAGAAACTTTATACAGCCAAAACTATGCTTGTCCAGACTGTGGCATTAGTTTTGATGAATTAACACCAAGAATGTTTTCTTTTAACAATCCATTTGGAGCTTGCCCTACTTGTACTGGTTTAGGTTTTTTAATGAAAATGGATGAAGATTTAATTATACCAGATAAAAATAAAACATTGTATGATGGAGTAAAGGCTTTTGGGTCTAGTACGATGAAAAAGGGAGAAACTATGGCTAAAATGTATTTTGAAGCTATAGGAAAACATTATGGTGT
>CALWZX010000007.1 GCA_944386125.1 uncultured Clostridia bacterium
AAGAAAAATTTGACAAAAAAATTAAGCATTTCCAATGCTTATATCAATTTTTTATTTAATTAACTGTCAAATTCCCGTATCTTCAAATCCCTTTGCTATTTCAAATCCTCTTACTTTTTTCATGTTTTATCTCCCTTCTTTTTATTTACTTTGTTTATTTTATATGAATTTTTTATTTTTTTCAATACAAAAACTCATTTTTCTTTTTTCTTGACTTTTTTTATATTTTATAATATAAATATATTGTAAAAAAAGATATTTTAGGAGGTATAATTATGGAATTACAAGGATCAAAAACAGAAGCTAATTTAAAAGCTGCTTTTGCTGGCGAGTCAGAAGCAAGAAATAAATACACTTATTTCGCAAGTGTTGCAAGAAAAGAAGGATATGAACAAATTGCTGATTTATTTTTAGAAACAGCTGAAAATGAAAAGGAACACGCAAAAATTCATTTTAAATATTTAAATGGAATTGGTGATACAAAACAAAATTTAGCTGCTGCAGCTGCTGGAGAAAATTATGAATGGACAGATATGTATGATAAATTTGCTAAAGAAGCTGATGAAGAAGGTTTCAAAGAAATTGCTGCTGCTTTTAGAGGTATTGCTGCTGTTGAAAAAGAACATGAAGCAAGATATAGAAAATTATTAGAAAATGTTGAAAACGATGAAGTTTTTAAAAAAGGAAGTATTGTTATTTGGAAATGTAGAAATTGTGGACATATTGTTGTTGGAACAGAAGCTCCAAAGATTTGTCCAATTTGTAAACATCCACAATCTTTCTTTGAAATCAAAGCAGAAAATTATTAATATAAGAACCAGTATATTTTTTATACTGGTTTTCTTGTATTTTTTTTATTTTTAATCTATAATATCTTCTACATAGGAAGGTGATAATATTGAGTAAGATTGCATTAGTTTTAGAAGGTGGAGCTCTTAGAGGCATATATACTTCTGGAGTTTTAGATGTTTTTTTAGAAGAAAATATTCTAGCAGATTGTGTTATTGGCGTATCTGCTGGTGCTTTAAATTCTATGAGTTATATTACTAAACAAAAAGGAAGATCTGCTAAGGTCAATTTAGAATATCATAATGATCCACGTTATATTGGTGCAAAAGCACTTAAAAGTAATAAAGGAATTATTGGCTTTGATTATTTATTCGGTGAAATTTCTCATTCTTTATTGCCTTTTGATTTTGATGCGTTTCAAAATTCTTCTCAAAGATTTATAGCTGTTGCTACTAATTGTATTACTGGTAAGGGCGAATTTTTTGAAAAAGGGAAAGTTTCTAATATTCTTGCTTGTATTCAAGCTTCTGCTAGTATGCCTTTAGCTTCAGATATGGTATTTATCAATAATATCCCTTATTTAGATGGTGCAGTTAGTACTTCTATCCCTATTGATTGGGCTTTAAAAAATGATTTTGATAAGATTATTGTTGTACTTACAAGAGATAAAAATTATACCAAAAAGGAAATTTCTAAGAGTTTAAAAAGAGTATATCGAGCTAAATATAAGAACTATCCAAGACTCGTAAAAAAAATTTTTACGATGCCTAGAAGATATAATCGTATAAAAAGAAAGATTGAAAATTTAGCTGAACAGCAGAAAATATTTGTTATTCGTCCTTCCCAAGAAGTTACTGTTTCTCGCTTGGAAAAAGATACTAAAAAATTACAAGACTTATATAATCAAGGAATTCAAGATACCAAAGATTGCTTGCCACTTTTAAGAACATATTTAAATTCATAAGAAGTACCTTATTTAGTAAGATACTTCTTTGTTTTATTCTTGAGAAAAATATTTTATACTATAATATGATAAATTGCAGTTGTTATGGTACACATCATGATTCCACATATAGTTGGAATCATAAAAGCTAAAACACTCCATCTCCATTTTCCTGTTTCTTTTTTGATAGTCAGCAATGTTGTGCTACATGGAAAATGCAATAGTGTAAATAACATAACATTGATTGCCGTTAAAATCGTCCAGCCATTCTGTATTAAAATTTCTCCTATTGTATAGGTATTTTCTAAACTAACTAATGTTCCCTTTCCCATATAGCTCATCAAAATAATGGGAAGAACAATTTCATTGGCTGGTAATCCTAAAATAAAAGCTGTTAAAATATATCCATCTAATCCCATTAATTTTGCAAAAGGATCTAAAAAATTGGCTACTATTGTTAATATACTATTATCTCCTATCATAATATTAGCAAATAACCAAATAACTGCACCCGCTGGAGCAGCTACAGCAAGAGCTCTTCCTAGTACAAATAATGTTCTATCTAATATAGAACGAATGATAATTTTACCTATTTGAGGTTTACGATATGGTGGTAATTCTAAAACAAAATGTGATGTATTCCCATTTAATATAGTTTTGGATAATATTTTAGATATAACTAATGTAAATACAATCCCTAACAATATAATTGCTAATATAGCTACGGCAGATACTATGGATTGAAATCCATTTGCTACATATCCTCCTATAAATATGGTAGATATAGTAATTAAAAAGGGAAATCTTCCATTACATGGCATAAAATTATTCGTTAATATTGCCAGAAGTTTTTCTTTAGGCGTATCCATGATTTTTGCTCCTATTACTCCTGCTGCATTACAACCTAACCCCATGCACATGGTTAATGCCTGTTTTCCAGAACTACATACTTTTTGGAAACATCTGTCTAAATTAAATGCAATTCTTGGTAAAACTCCCAAGTCCTCTAATAAAGTAAATAAAGGAAAGAATATTGCCATAGGTGGTAGCATAACAGCTACTATCCATGTTACGGTTTGATAAATTCCGATCAATTGCAATTCCTTTTAACCATACTGGAATTTCATATAAGCTTGCCCATGCTTCTAAATATTCCTGAATTTTTCCAAAGAAAGCAGATAATACTTGCGAAGGATAGTTTGCTCCTATTATAGTAATCCATAAAATGATTCCCAAAAAAGCTAACATTATAGGAATTCCCCATATCTTCGATGTTAATATCTTATCTATTTTTCTCCCTTTTTTTTGATAGTCTTCTTCATGAAAAATTACTACTTCTTTACATATTTCTTCTGTTTCTTTTACAATTGTATTAATCAATTTATCTCGAATATATTGTTTTTGAAATTCTTTTTGTTGTCGTAATTTTTGTAAATAATTCTGTAATTCCTCATTTTTTTGAATTTTTATTTGTTGCTTTTTTTCTATCGTCTGTATAATTTTTTCATCACCATCTAGTATTTTTAATACACACCATCTCTTTTGTAGGCTTGTTTGAGATGAATGGTATTCTATTTTATTTTGTATATTCATTATTACTTCTTCTATTTCTTGAGAATATTTTATTATTTTTCCTTCTTGTTTTTTCTTACTCTTTACTGTTTTTTCGATAGTTTCCATGAGTATTCTTAAAGTCTTTTTCTTTTTAGCAATAGTTCCTACTACAGGTACTCCTAAAATTTTTTCTAGTTTTTTTAAGTTTATCTCTATTTTCTTTTTTTGAGCTTCATCTAATAAATTGACACACACTATTACATTTTGTGTCATCTCCATAATTTGTTCTACCAAATTTAAACTTCTCTCTAAACAAGTGGCATCTACAATAACTACCGTTGCATCCAAGGGTGTAAAACATATGTAATCTCTTGCAATTTCCTCTTCTTCCGAATTCGACATAAGTGAATAAGTTCCTGGAATATCTACTAATAAATAGTTTTCTTTATGAAAAGTACAAATTCCAGTAGTGTTTTCTACTGTTTTTCCTGGCCAATTGCCAGTATGTTGTTTCATACCAGTTAGTGCGTTAAAGATAGTAGATTTTCCTACATTTGGATTCCCTGCAATAGCAATTTGATATCGATATTTTTTCTTGTTTGTTTTTGAAAACACTTGATTTCCTGTAGATTTTACTGTTAACCCCATAATCTCACCTCGTATAAAATATTATATTTTATTTTTTACAAAACGTGAAAAAAACGAGATGTTCTATCTCGTTTTTACTATAATTCTATTTGCTTCTTCGTTTCTTATAGAAATCAAGGTCCCCCTTATTTCATATGCTGTAGGATCTCCTAAGGGGCTTTTAAATACAGGTTTTATCTTTGTTCCTTGGATTAATCCTAATTCGAGTAATCTTCTTTTTATATTTTCTTCACACTCAATACTATCTATATACGCAGTTTGATTAAGTGCTATTTGACCTAATTTTTGCACATTTATCTCCTCTTTTCTTTTTAATATTATATTCAAAAAGAAAAGTACATGTGTTATTTTTCCTGTCCATCTTTTAATATTTGGTTATTGACAGGCTTTCTAGGATAAACTCCTATCTCACCAGTTTCTAAATTAATTTCTCTACGAAATTTAGAATTCACATTTCTTTCTAATATAAACTGTGGGTAAATTTGTGCATCTGTCATCCAAGCTAAATGTTTAATAAAATTAGCATTTTCATCTATTTCTTTTACTTGCTTTGCCATAGTTCTTAAAAATTTTTTCTGATATTTTTGAAATGGCATTAGAATTTGTGTAGATATATATCTACCGTGAACAATCATATCTTCAAATCCCTCATATATAGGAATCCTTTCGCTTCCATTCCACTGTTTAATTGCCTCTTTTATCTCATCTTTTTTTATATGTAAACGGATTGGAAAATTATAGCCTTGAAAGTCAATTCCTATAAGCATATATTTCTGATTACTATGCATAGAAAGCGTTTCTTTCATCTTTTCCGGTATATAACCCCAGTTTAAGTCACTTCCCTCTCTTAATAAGTATAGAATCAACGCATTAATTGATGCATCTTTGACATCATATATATTACTTTTGGTAATTTGTGTTCCAATTACTTCTCGAAAATCATTATCAAAGTCGTTATAAATCGCAGGCATTTTCTTACCATAATAAGTATTATATTCTTTTTCATATTGCTTCTTATATGGCTCTATATCTAATTCCTCTAAATCAATTCTATGGAAGATTTCTTGTAAATCCAATTCTTTGATTAATAAACCTGTTTCACTCTCATCTTGCTCAATTCCATCTTGCATTTGTAATTCTATATTTTGACTTACAGTTTTATCGATTTGTCTATAATTTTTTCCTACTACTTTTTTTAAGAAATTGATTTGTAAAAGTAATTTGTTAATGATTTCCTCATCTAGTGTGTATGGTTCAGAATTTTCTATTTTCTGTAATACTCCTATCTTTTTTAATACATATGTATAATCAAATATTTTCTCTACTATTTTTACAAATCGATTCGTAAGAAAAGTACTTAAAGCTGTTAATTCTTGCTCTGATAATTTACCTACAAAGTCTTCTTCACATAAATCTTCAATAGCTATTTTTTTATTATTTTGTTTTTCTGTCGAAAAAGATAAAATTTCTAGTCCCATATTTTTTAATACTTGCGTATTTTTTTCATTACTTCTAGCTAAACTCCCATAGTCCCATAAAAACTCTGCAATAGCACAAATTTTGTCAACATACTCCTTCTGTATAGTTTTCTTCATCTTTTCATTTAATGATTCACAAATTTTATTTATTTCACTAGCTAATTTTTCTAATTCTTGTTTTGGTAATTTTTCCTTTAATAAACAAATTCTCTTTTCTTTTGGCCACTCTCCTATAATTGATTTGGCAATACTTCTAACACATTGCTTTATATTTTCTTGTAAATGATAATCAAGTGGTTTATTGAGCGAAGCTTGCATAAATTCCATTTCACTAGTTGTATTTAATACTTTTATAATACTATTTGGATTTTCCTTAATATACTCTAAAGTCTTTTGAAAACAAACATCACTTTTAATTGGTTTTAAAGAATAACACACCGTTGTATGTATTATAGAAGCAATCAATTCATTAATATCTCTATTCTTTGCTTCTGGCATATTTTCTCTTAGCAGGTCAATATATTGTAGTAACTGTTGAATCTCTAGAATACTTCTATGAATATTCCATTCTTTTTCATTTTCTATTTGTGTAATTTCTTCACTAAAACTCATATATTCTTTTCTTCCTATTCCACAACTTCTCCTATTAAGTCATATTCTTTACTATCTATTATTTTTACTTTTACATATTTTCCTTCTAAAGCTTTTGGAACCATTTTAATATATATGTATCCGTCTATATCTGGTACATCTTGATAGCTTCTTCCTACATAATATTTCCTGTCAAAAGTTTTATTTTCTATTAATACTTCTAATTCTTTTCCAATTTGCTTTTTTAAATTCTCTCTTGTAATTTCTTGTTGTAATAACATAATTTTATTATATCTTGCTTTTTTTGTCATAGGATGAATTTGTTCTTTTAAATTGGCTGCAGCTGTTCCTTCTTCCTTTGAGAATGCAAATGCTCCTAATTTTTCAAATTTTGTTTGCTTTACAAAATCATATAACTCTTCAAAATCTTCCTTAGTTTCTCCCGGAAATCCTACCATTACAGTTGTTCTTATTACTACATTTGGAATTTCTTCTCTAATTTTCTTGATTAATGTACGAATACTTTCCCCATTACTTTTTCTATTCATTCTTTTTAATACAGAATTAGAAATGTGTTGTATCGGAATATCAAAATATTTACATATTTTATCATTGTTTTTTACTTCTTGAATTAAATCTTCTGTAATAGTTTCTGGATATGCATATAAAAAGCGGATCCAGTGAATACCATCTATTTTAGATACTTCCTGTAAAAGTGTAGTTAAAGATGGTTTTCCATAAATATCTATTCCATACTTTGTTGTATCTTGTGCAATAAGAATAATCTCATGAAATCCTTTCTTTACTAAGCTATTTGCTTCTTCTACTATATCTTCAATGGTTCTACTGATATATTTTCCTCTAATTTTAGGAATAGCACAATAAGTACAAAAATTACTGCATCCTTCTGCAATTCTTAAATATGCATAGTTTTCTCCTGTTGTAATAACTCTATCTAAAAAATTCATTGGCTCATTTACAACCTGTTTTCCAAGTGCATTTTGAATTTGTTTCCAAAATGTTTGATAAGAATCATATTTAATCCATAAATCTACTTCTGGAATTGCTTTTTCTAACTCTTCTTTATATCTTTGTACTAAACATCCCATTACAAATAAATATCTGCAATTTTGTTTTTTATATTCTGCCATCTCTAAAATTGTATTAATTGCTTCTTCTTTGGCTGATTCAATAAAACCGCAAGTATTAATTACTAGTATTTCAGCTTTTTCAGGGCTATTTACAATCGTATATCCATGATTTTTAAATAATCCTATTGCCATTTCTGTATCTACTAAATTTTTGCTACATCCTAATGATATAAATCCTACTTTCATTGTTCATTGCTCCTTATAATGCTTTCTATTTTATCTAAACTCTCCATTAATTTTTCATATGTATTTTGACTGATATTGTTCTCTCCTGCTAAATATTTTTTTGCTTCTTCTTTAACATCTAGTACTACATAACGATTATCTTGTTCTTTTCCTTGATCTAATACATATAATGGTGTATATGTAACTTTTTCTAAAATCACTTTTCCTGTTTCAGCCTGTTTTCTAATTTGTAATTTTACAATAATCTCCAAATTGGAGTTTTCATAACCTAAAGAGGATATATAGTTGCCTAAAGAATAAGATATAAATTGATATTCACCATTAACATCTTGCTTCATTTGCATCGGTTGTGGTACTGCCGGATGTGAACCAATTATTGCATTTGCTCCCAAGTTTACTAAATAATCAGCAATTTGTTCTTGTTCATTATTTCTTTTCGTTGAATTTACTTCTCCCCAATGCATAATAATCATAATATAATCTGCATTTTGCTTCGCTTGTTCTATATCTGCTTTTGCCTTTTCTGCAGAATACATATTCACATTTTGCATCTCTTCTGTGGATAATTCTTTTTCATTGCTAAATCCATATGTATATGCTATTAAGGCTATTTTAATTCCTTGTACTTCTTGTATGATGAAATTTTGTGTACCAACTGTTGCCAATCCTACATTTTCTAATGTTTGTTTTGTTTGCATTAATCCATCTACTCCATAATCTAAGCTATGATTATGTGCTATTGAAACAATATCTACCCCTGATTGTTTTATTGTTTCAGCAAAATTAGTTGGTGCATTGTATTTCTCTACTCCCGAATAAGCTTGTCCTTGTATAAAATTTGTTTCCATTGTTCCTATTGTAAGAGAAGCATCATTGGTTACTGTCTGAATTCTTTCTAACATTGGAGTAAAATCATAATTTTCTCCCTCTGTTTTTGCATCTTCTAGCATAGCACTTCCACATAAAATATCCCCTACCACTGCAATTTCTATTGTAGTATCTTCTGCTTTTTCTTCTGTTTCTATTACTTCTTCTTGGTTGGTAGGTTGTTCAAAAATCGCTTCAATCTCTTTTTCTAATTTCATCTTTTGATTAGCCACTTCTACCGCTTGCAAACCATTACGTATCAAAAGAATTATAGTACATATGACTATAATAATGATTGTTATAATTGCGAACTTTGAAAAATAATCTATTACTTTACTTGTACTTCTTCTCTTATTTCTTCTTGAACGTGCCATGTCTCTCTCCTTCTATTATTCTACATAACTATTATATATTTTTTTTCTACATACGTCAAATTTTTCTGTAGGTATTGTTTTTTTATATTTTATCTTTTAAATCCATTGAAAAATCTTATCTTTTGTTATACAATAAGAAAAAATATTAGGAGGTGCCACTTTGGATAAGAGAAGAAAATTATATGAAGGTGATAATTTATCAGATTTTAGAGAATTGGTAACAAGATATAAAGCAGTTTATGGAGAGAAACTTGCTTTTAAATATAAAATAACACCAGATAGTAAGGATTATGTAGAAAAAACTTACTCAAATTTTGCACATGATATTGAAAGTCTTGGTAGTTACTTACTTCACTTAGGTTTACAAAAAAAGCGTGTAGCTATTATTGCACCTAATCGTTATGAATGGTGTGTTAGCTATTTAGCTGTTACTACTGCTGATATTGTTGTTGTACCTTTAGATAAAGCTTTACCAGAAAATGAAATCGTTAGTTCTATTGTTCGAAGTCAAGCTGATGCTGTTATTTTTTCTCAAGAATATCTTTCTACTTTTTCTGATTTACAAAAGGAAAAATCCAGCAATTTACAATACTATATCTGTATGGATACAGTCTCTAATCCTTCAATGAATTTATTAGACTATTCTACTATTTTAGCAGAAGGCGAAGAGTTATTGCAAAAAAGTTCTCAATACCAAGATATAGTATTAGATAAAGATAAAATGTCTATTATGCTATTTACTTCTGGTACTACTTCATTATCTAAAATTGTTTGCTTATCACAAGCTAACATTTGTGCTGATATTGTTTCTCTAAGTCAAATGGCAAAAGTATATAAAGAAGATACTTTCCTATCTTTCTTACCTTTACATCATACTTTTGAATCTACTTGTACTTTTTTATATGGTACCTCTTGCGGTATAACTATCGCTTTTTGTGATGGTATTAGACATGTAGCACAAAATTTAAAAGAATATGATATCACGGGATTTGTATGCGTTCCTTTAATGCTTGAAATTATGCATAAGCAAATTTTAAAAGCTGTAGAAAAACAAGGAAAAACAAAACTTGTTAAATTTATGACACATGTATCACGCTTTTTATTAAAATTGGGTATTGATGTGAGAAGAAAAGTATTTAAACAGATTTTAGATTCTTTAGCACCTCATTTACGTTTATTAATAGCTGGTGGTGCTCCTATGAATAAAGAAGCGATTCAGGGATTTTTAGATTTAGGAATTAACTTATTACAAGGCTATGGTTTAACAGAAACTTCTCCTGTACTTGCCGGTGAAAATGATCAACATAAAAAATTAGGTTCTGTTGGTTTCCCTCTTCCAGGAATCGATATAGAAATTGACTCTCCTAATGAAGAAGGTATCGGTGAAATTAAAGCAAAAGCACCTACTGTTATGTTAGGCTACTATGAAAATTCAGAGGCTACTGCTAATGTTTTGAAAGATGGCTGGTTTTATACTGGTGACTTAGGATATTTTGATAATGACGGATTTTTATTTATTACTGGTAGAAAAAAAGACGTTATTGTTTTAAAAAATGGAAAAAATATTTATCCAGAAGAATTAGAAATGTTGATTAATAAACTTCCTTATGTTTCTGAATGTATGGTTTTTGGAAAGCCTTCTCCTAGAGATAATGATTTACGTTTGTGTGCAAAAATTGTTTATAACGCAGATGTAATGAAAGAACTATACCCAGATACTCCAGATACAGAATATCATAATCTTGTATGGCTAGATATTAGAAATAAAATTAATAAATCCATGCCTGCTTATAAATATATTCGTGAAATTTATATAACAAAAACTCCTTTAATTAAAACTACTACTCAGAAAATTAAACGTAATGTAGAATTAAAAAATATGGGATATTAAAAAATAAACCTTAGGTCATTCTAAGGTTTATTTTTAACTAATGAACATTTGCTTTCTTGTCATCTCTAATAAATTTAATTTTGTGAAATCCATAATTTGTGTTTTTGATCTATCTTTCTTTAAATTTTGTTTCAATAACTCAATGATTCTTTCTTTGTTTTTTTGGTCTTGCATGTCTATATAATCTATAACGATAATACCTCCAATATCTTTTAGTCGTAATTGTTTTGCAATTTCTATTGTTGCTTCTTCATTAACCCTTAATATTGTTTTTTCTAAATCTTTACTGGTTTTACTTCCTGTAAATTTTCCTGAATTTACATCAATGGCAGTTAAAGCCTCTGTTTTATCAATTGTAACAAATCCACCACAATTTAACCAGATTTTTCTATTCTTTGCTTTTTCCATTTGTTCATTTAAATCGTACATTTTTATCAATTTTTTTTCCTGATACATAATATCGATTTTTTCATTTATATGCTTGTCTTGTAAAATTTTCTCTACCTGTGCTTTTACTTCTAAACTATCCACCCATATTTTACTTAATCCATTTGTTGCTACATCTATTATTATTTTTTCTATAATAGAAGTTTGCTTTTCAATAATTGCTGGTACATGCTCTTGTTTTAATTGTTGCATTCTTTTTTGAATGTAATTCCATTTTTTTAATACATCTTGTATATCTTGCTCAATAAGTGTTTTATCTTTTCCTTCTGCTGCAGTACGAATTACAAACCCAAAATGAATTTGTTCTTGCTCTGCAATTTCTTGTACTATCTTCTTTAATCTATCTTTTTCTTCTTGTTTCTCTATCTTTTGTGAGATAGTTATAAAGCTACATTCTGTCATGAATATCACATATTTTCCTGGAATATGAATGTGTGTAGTAATTCTTGCTCCTTTATGATGATTTTCATCTTTTCTTACCTGTACTAATAAGCAATCTTGTTTTTTTATATATTTTTGTATTGGATATTGACTAAGATTTTCTTCCTTATTTCCAGTAATTTCACTCATTTTAGGAATAATATCCTTAATATGGATATAGCTATTTTTCCCTTCTCCTATATCTACAAATGCTGCTTGCATCCCTGGGAATACATCTTTAACAATACCTAAATAGATATTTCCTTCTAATCGTATATTTTCTTCATTTTCTTCATATAGTTCTCTTAAAATTCCATCTTCAACAAGCATAATATTTTTCTTGTTTTCATATTTATGTATTACTAATTCTTGCAATTTCTTCCCCTCTTTTTAATTATATCTGTTCATTGTGGTTTCAATTCCATTTATTAAAAATTCCTCTACTGCTTTTGTGGCTAAATCTATTCCTTCTTCAAGTAATTTCCATTCTTCATCTTCTACATGACCTATGACATAAGAAATAACTTCTTCTTGCTCTTTTGTTCTTCCTATTCCTACTCTTATTCTTGGAAAAACTTCAGATTGTAATTCATGTACTACTGACTTCATCCCATTATGTGATCCTGCCCCTCCTTGTTTCCTAACTTTTATCTTTCCTGGCAAAATATCCATATCATCATAAATAACTAGTACATGTTCTAAAGGAATTTTATAAAATTGTACAAACTCCGCTATACTTTTTCCACTTAGATTCATATATGTTTGTGGCTTTAAAAAAATAATTTTTTCTCCTTGTATATTCGTTTCTCCATAAAGACCATCAAACTTTTTTCTTTTTAGTTCCACTTGCTTATCTTTTGCTAATTTATCTATTACTTGAAATCCCATATTATGCCTTGTCTTTTCATATTCTACACCAGGATTTCCCAAACCTGCTATCAAATACATATTTTTCACTCCATTTGTTGTTTTAAAATTTCCTCTAATTCCTCTTTTTTAAATTGATATTTTTTATTACAGAAATGGCAAACAAGTTCGGCTTGTCCTTCTTCTATAATATCTTTTAATTCTTCTTTGCCTATTGCAAATAATGCTTTTTTCATTTTTTCTTTACTACAATTACATGCATACTTTGGTGTTAAAGATGTTTGCAAAGTTACTAAGTCTTTATCTCCTGTAATATCTTTTGCAATATCTTCTAACGACCAATTTTGATTTAGCATACTACTAATTGGTTCTGCTTCCTTAATTCTTTGCTCTAGAATAAATAATTCATCTTCTGTAGCATCTGGCATTGCTTGAATAATATAGCCTCCACTTGATTTTACTCCATTTTTATCTACTAAGACACCTAGTGCCACTGCTGTACCCTTTTGCTCTGAGGTATAAAAATAATTAGCAAAATCTTCTGCTATTTCTCCAGTAATTAGCTTTGACATTCCTACATATGGTTCTTTTAATCCTAAATCTTTTATTACATACAAAAAGCCTTCTTTTCCTACAGCTTCTCCTACGTTTAATTTTCCATCTTCTTTATTAGGAGTAATTACATAAGGATTTCCTACATATCCTTTTATATGTAAATTTCCGTCAACTACCACTGTAATACCATGAATTTCTCCATTGCCTTTAATTTGAATAGTGATATTATCTTTTTCTTCTTTTAATGTTGTTCCTAATATTGCTCCCATGGTTAAGGTTCTTCCTAATGCTGCTGTTGCCACAGGACTAAGATTATGTAATTTTCTTGCTTCTTCTACTAAATTAGTTGTTGTTGCACAAATAATGCGAATTTTCCCATTATAGGCTAAAAATTTTTGTATTGTATCCATTATTTTTCTCCTTGTATTTTCATCTATCTTTTACAATATACCATTTTTTTGCATAAATGTAAATAGCAGGAAGTATAGAATATTGCAGAAAATAATGCTCTTATCAGATATTTTTCAATAACTTACTAAGAGCATTATTTATATTATTCTTCTATTACATTCATTTTAAAAGCTTCCATTCTTAATGACTTTCCAACAGTTCCTATAGTGAATTCTTTTGCAATAGTTTTTGGCATCCAACCTACATCTTGAATGTGTTCTTGTACTTCTAATAATTTATTACACTTTATTTCTAAAGCTTCTATTCTTTTGCTTTCTCCCGTTGTTCCTGCTACTTCTCCTGAATGTTTCCATTCTTGCCATCCTACTTCTCCAACATGAGCTCTATATTCAATTGTTAATCCATTGTTAGCAAAAAATCTTACTGCCTCTAATCTTTTTCCTTGTCCTTCTGTTCCCGCACCTTCACCTGCATTTTGTATATTCATCCAGCCTAAATCTTGTAAGTGTACTTGATATTGTAAATCTGGCAACCTTTTTATTTCTTGATAATACAAATTTTTATCACATCTTCCAATTCCTTCTATTTGTCCTTGTGAAGTATATTGCCACATAACTACATTTTTATGTCCATACTTAGCCCTTTCATCAGCCTCTCCATTATTTGCTCCATAACCAGCTGACCATATCATATATCTATCTTGCACGGATGAATCTATTTTATTTCTAAGCCATGAATTATTAGCATATACCCCTACTTTATATCCTTGTTCTTCTATTTTATTACAGAATGCTTCAATAATTTTCTTTAATTCTTCACTTGGTAAATCTGCTTGAATTTCATCTTCTATATCATACCAAATATGCATTTCTAATTGATTTGCATAATTTTTAATTAACCTCAACACATGATCTGCTTCTGATTTTGCTTTTTGCTCATTTGTTGCATACGAATATAGATATATTCCGAAAGGAATCCCTAAACGAATACATTCTTGTACATTTCTGTGATATTGTACATCATCTTGATCTTCTTGATTCATTCCAAAACCACAACGAATAATTGCAAAGTCTATTTGTGATTTTGCTTTTTCCCAATCAACCTCTCCATTGGCAAAAGAAACATCTACTCCTTTATACAATTATTTTTCCTCCTTTTTTTGAATAGTTTTTTTCATATCCGCCATTCCTCCTGCTGACATTGTTGCAAATATACAGGTTAATATCGTTTCTAAAATTGACATGTTTTGTACCTTAAAAATAATACAAATAATACTAGATATTATTGCAATAATTAAGTTTTGCAAAGGTATCCATTTATTATCTAATTTTGTTAACTTTGTTATTTCACCTGCTATTAGCGTAATTGCCATAATCACCAATGCTACTGTAATTTCCATAATAATTCTACTTCCTTTTTATTTTTTTATATTATATTCTTATTTTATCGTTTTGGTTCATAACTATTGTACTTTTCCTATAAAATATGGTATAATAAATATTGTCACTATTGTTGTTTTTCAAATCCATCTTATTAGATGGTAGAAAGGTGTTGTATGTATAATTTTAGTTCTGAAGGAGATCGGATTTTTTGGCTACTTGAGCAAGGATACGACCTTGATGAGATTTATTTAATACTACAATACGATGGCTTTTTTATCGATTAAAGCTGTCATACGTGTCTCGCCTAAAAGCGAGGCACATTTTCACATGTACATTTTATTTACAAAATATATACATTATGTTATACTTTTATACACAAAATATACCTAAAGGAGGTTTATATGTTATTTTTGAATGCAGAGGTAAATACCTCTACTATGTCCCTTGAAGAGTTAATTCAGGCTCGGAATCAGGCTCAAGAGTTTGTAGAAAGTTTGAATTTCCAAATCAGAAACAGACAAAAGGCTCAAAGGCGCTACCGTGAGCCATCTTCAAAAAAATAATAGAAACACCCCGCATAAGATTTATCCTTTATGCGGGGCCTTTCTATTTTATTTTATCCAATAATTCTTTTTTCTTGATTCCATATTCATATTCTGTTAAAAATCCTTTTTCATAAAGCTTAGTTATTTCTTTTAATTTTTCTTCTGGTGTTTTTTCGTTAATATATCGATGTTCAATTTTAGTAACCCTTCCCTTATTTATGTATTGTTCATTTGCTTTTGAAATAATTACTTTTAGAGTAGCCATAGCATGATTGGCTTGTTCTAATATTTTATTATATTTTTTACTACCTATTAATATTGCACTCATGTATTCCATAAAATCTAGTTTAATTGTTGGGTTATCTAAATTCTCTATTGTTATGTTAATGTATAACTCTGTACAGTATTCTTTCATTGTATGTGTATGTGTTGTACTTGAAGTTTGATAAATTTGACTAACCTGTTGTTTATTTTCCATTAGTTCACAATCAATGATTTGGCTAAATCCAAGATATGTTCCTTGTAAATTCAGACTATGTTCTTTTTCGTTGATGAAGAATCCATCACATATTTTTTCATATCCTCTATTATATATTTGTTCTTCCATTTTTTTTACTTGTTTATTATGCTTTCGTATAGAAGATATCTTTCTAATAGCTAAAAATATCATAACTCCTATAATGATATCTAATACAATGATTGCTGGCAAAATGGGAATAACAATAAAACTTAACGTGAGTATTATTGCTAATAAAATTGCTACAACTATGTATTGTTTTTCATTTTGTTTTGTCATATAGCTTTCTCCTTTTATTTTTCTAGCTTATATTTATAGTATACATGTTATTTTTTAAAAAAACAATATTTTTTATTGTTCTTTTAAATATTTATATATAATTCTTTCTACTACAGCTAAAGCCTCATAATTTGTTAATATTTTTCCACTATTTCGATTTCTTATATCTAACCTAATGATTTTTATAGTATTGTTATATGTTGTTTGATATATCTTGGCTACCTTATATTTATTATATCCTTTTAACCATAGTTGTAATATTTGTTGTTCTGTCATACTAACACCTCTACATGTTAGTATTGGGTTATTTGTATAATTTTATGATGTATATTATTAAAAATTTTAGTTTGGTATTATTAGCATCTGATATTCTTTCTTTTAAAGCCTATTTTTTGTTTTTGTATTGCTTTTTGTATATATTCGGTTGCAAGAGGTGTTTTACAACTTGTATTCCCCATATCAACGAATACTTTTCCTATTTTTTTGGCTGTTTCTAAAGCTTCTTTGTGTAATGGTTTATATGAAATTCCAACGGCTATCACAAAATTGTTCATTGCATAACGAACTCGATTAAGGTTAGAATGTATATTCTTTTCTATTTCTTTTAAATAACTATGCAATTTTTCTTTATCAAAAGAATCATCATTTTGATAACTAACAAGCCAGCAATAAGATGACCAACCCGCAGAAGCATATAATTCCTTATTGCTTTTTATCCATTCATCTGCGATATTTTGTGCATACCTTGATTCTGCTAATGCTACAGAAACAACATAATCTGCTATTCCATGGCAATAGGCTCCTTTTATCCATTTTTCAAAATCTCTTTTTGACATTTTAATAGGTTCTGCGATCATCCCTGCTAAATACATTGCATCATAATTTCCGGTTTTATACAATTCTATAGATAATTTATAATTTTTTTTAATTCTTCTGGCAAGTGGTTTTAACTTTCCTGTTGTTACTCCATATAGAGGCTCTTTAGCTCCATGCCTTATATACGTATTTTTTGTCTGTTCATTTCCCAGATTTTCTAATTCTTTCATAATTTCATAAATATTACTTTCCATTTTTTATCCTTAACCTTTTTATACTATTATGTCTAATTTTTTTGTAATTATTTATTATTCAGAAAATTGAACTTTAATTTGATGACTAAGCCTCCTCGTGGGGCTTTTTTGTTTCTTTCTAAATCTTTCTATTTATATAAAAAATTTAAAATTGCATAAAAAAAACGTAGAATGTTGATTTTTCAACGTTTCTACGTTTTTTTATGGTGGGCAGAGATAAAAATAGTATTTTTACCCTATTTTATAATTTCTATTTGTTTTTTATAATTTCTTATAATATGCTATTTAAAGCCATTTTTTATATTTTACTTTTTATATCTTTTTATATTTTTTTATAACTTTTCTTTGGCGTTGCATTAAAAATTGCATTAAATTTTTATTAAAAAAAAGAGCTATTTAACTAGCTCTTACTTCATATTCTATCTTAAATTTTATACCATCGATATTAAATCCCTTAGTTATTTTTATCTTCTTTATTAAAAGTTCTTTTTTTATTATATTTCTGATTTATTTTATTACTACTTTCTAAAATAGTATTTAATGGTTGTGTTAAGTTATCTTTAAATAAATATTTTACTATCGTTCTAATTAGTATAAATACTTCTGCTATTCCTCCTGTAACAAATATATTAAATGCTGTATCTGAATAGTTTAATATATTTATACCTCTTAATATGAATAGAACAATTAAACTAATTAAAGTTACTATTAAAATTCCTATTAAAATTTTTGCATATGTTTTTCTTAGTTGTTGGTCTTCTTGCATTCCTTTTTCATATAATCTCAATATTGTTCGATTCATATTCCATCTTTCGGTAGCTTCATCTACTGGTTTTGTTTCTTCTTTCGCCTCTATATTATCTATTTCATTTTTTGAATTAAAAAATTGGATTATATATTTCTTTTCATCTGTATTGTGAGCAGGGGATTTATTACTCATAGTAGTCCTAATATATCCAATCTTACAGTCATTGCAGAAACTGAAACATTAAATATATCTGCAAGTTCTTGTATTGAATGATTTTCTTCATATGCTTTTCTTAAAAGAGTTCTGTTCATAAGTATTGCCCCTGCAAAATAATCTACTTCTCTTTCTCTTTTTTTATCATCTTCATTATCTGTCATTTCTACTGTTCTATACATTATATCTATAAGTATTTCTTCGCTTTTTAAATACTCTTTGTGTAAAAAATAATGACCTAATTCATGAGCTATAGTAAATCTTTGTCTTACTTTTGCATCATTTTTATTTATTAGAATTTCATATTTATCATTTACCTTATCATATCTAATTGCACCAGAAACTTTTTTTTCTAAATCTCCTTCATATATTTTAATATCATTTGTATTTGCTATTTTTATTATATCTACTGGAATTTTATACATATCATTATTTAATAATATTTCCGATGTCAATTCTTCTATTTCTTCATTTATCTTGCTCAATATAAAACCCCCCTATATATTTTATTGCTATATTTATTATTTATTCTTATTTTTAACAACATTATATATGATTATTTTATATAAAGCAATACATACGAAACAAAAAAAGCGGTAGATCGTAATTTGACCTACCGCTCAACTTTAACCTACTACTCTCATTCTAAATGCTTCCATTCTTAATGATTTTCCAACTGTTCCTATTGTAAATTCTTTTGCTGTTGTCTTTGGCATCCATCCTACATTTTGAATGTGTTCTTCTACTTCTAATAGTTTATTACATTTTATTTCTAAAGCCTCTATCCTTTTGCTTTCTCCTGTTGTTCCTGCTATCTCTCCTGATTTTTTCCATTCTTGCCAGCCTACTTCTCCTACGTGTGCTCTATATTGTATATCTAATCCATTATGACCAAAGAATCTTACTGCTTCTAATCTTCTTTCTTGTCCTTCTGTTCCTGCCCCTTCTCCTGCATTTTGAATATTACACCAACCTATATCTTGTAAGTGTACTTGATATTGTAAGTCTGGCAAATTGCTTGGTATTTCATCATAGAAATAATTCATATCACATATTCCTATTCCTTCTACATTTCCTTTTGAGGTATATTGCCACATTCTTACATTAGAATGATTATATTTTGCTTCTTCATGTGCATTTCCATCGTTACTTCCATAACCTGCTGACCATATCATATATCTATCTTGTAAATTGCTTGCTATTTTATTTCTTAGCCAATTATTATTAGCATAGATTCCAACAGAATAGCCCTGTGCTTCAATTTTATTACAAAAAGTAGTAATTATATTACTTAATTCATTTTGACTTAAATTTGCTTGTATTTTGTCTTCTATATCATACCACACATTTAGTCTTTGTTTATCTTTATATGGATTTAATAATCTTAGTACATGATCTGCTTCTGACTCTGCTTTTGCTACAGTATTAGCATAAGAATATAAGTATACTCCAAATGGGATATCTAATCTTATACATTCTTCTACATTTCTTTTATATTGTGCATCGTCTTGGTCTTCTTGATTCATTCCAAAACCACAACGAATAATTGCAAAGTCTATCTGTGATTTTGCTTTTCCCCAATCTATTTGTCCATTAGCATAAGATACATCTACACCTTTATACATTTATTTTTCCTCCTTATTTTTATTATAATTAATATTTGAAATTCCTAAAATTGCACCCATAAATGTTGTTACTGCTGTCATAATTGTCAATACTATTTCTGTACAATTAATATTAAAACAATTTAAAACAACACCCACAAGAGTTGTTAAAGCTGGTAAAAATACTAATGTTATCCATTTTAAGACATCATATACTTTATTACTCATTTTTAGTTCCTCCTCTCTTCCAACAATTTATCTACTTTTTTATCGGTACTTTCCATTTGTTTTTGTAATAATTCTAATGACTTTGCTGTATTTAAGTTAGTCTGTTGCATTTCTATTAAACAATTAGAGATTGTTGTTGTAGTTTCTTTTACTACTGCTAGAGTTGTTTTTATAGTTTCTTGATTTTCTACATTCTTCTTTTTGTTTGCTATATAATCCCACAAGAAAATTACAACAATTATTGCACTTATTCCATATGTTCCTAATAACTGGCTTATTTGTGTTATTTGTTCCATGTTTGTACATCCTCCTCTAACTTATTTACCTTTTCTTCTATCTGTAAAATACGATTCTCTACTTGAAACCATCTTTCATTTCCAGATTGTTTTCTTTGTTCATAATCACTCATAGAGGTGATGGTTGTAACTATGTTAAAAACTAATATTACTAAAATTAAAATTAGTCCTATAATTATTGTTTTATCTTTCATTCTGACACCTCCGTAGAACTTTCTATATTAGTTAATCTTGAACTTATAGATGCTAGTTTTGTATTTATATCTACAATATAAAAAGCTTGCATAGTAGGGCTTGTTTCATCTTGTGAACTAATGTAATTGTAACCTTGGTAATATAACAAATTCTTTAGTTCGTTATACACATTTTGTTGTTCTTCTGTGTATTCTTCTATTGTTTCTTCTGATAAAGTATATTCTATTTCCATATTGTTTGCTTGGAAATATTTCTTTACTCCTTCTGTATCTTGAGTCTCAAGTTCTTCTTTTTTTACTAAGAAGCATATTCTTTTATCCCCGCTATAGCTAAATACCCCATAAGTATTAATACTTGCATTTCGTCCTTCTTCCCAAGAAACTGACTTCATCTTATTACACACAACATTAGCAGTATTATCATCTTCCCCTGTCTTTTTATCTGTAATTTGAAAATATGGTCTAGCCCAATCGGCATTTGCTGAATAATAGGTCCAGTTGCTTTCTGTTCCAGTTACTGTTCTAACTGCTTTCGTATGATGTATCCCATCTCCTGCTAAGTAATCTCCTTTTCTTAGTACTTGTCCTGATTTTAAAGGAAATACTATTTTCTTATATGCTCCTTCAACATAAGTGTTATCAGTTGTATTTTTTTCTCTAACCATTAACTGGCTATACGTTGTTGCCCCACTTTGTCCTGGTCCAAACCAACCACTAACACAAACACCTATCCTCTTATAATTTTCTGAATTAAATGTATAACTTGTTAGTTTTCCTGTTTCTGATATTGTTTTCGATAATGGTATTATAAACTTGTCAGTTTCATCATATGCTAATATCTCCAATTGCACATTTTTAACATTACTTTCAGTATCAACTGAATTTATATATACTGATACTTCGTATTCTGTGTTTTTCTTTAAATACATTTCTGTACCTTTATCTCTACTATTAGAAAAGTTAGATGTTGTGGTAATAGTTCCATCTTCATTAATTTTTGCATATTTCCCTAATGCATTACCAAACTTAAAAGCATCTTCATTTAATACAACATGATTTTTATTTTGTAATCTTATATTGATACTATCTTTACAATTTTTGATTTCTACTGCATTTTGAGGTGTAGGAGTTCCATCTTGTTTTGTATTTCCTTCAACCTCTAACTTTCCATACATTTTTGCTACATCTGTTATTGTTATAGACTCATCTTTATCACTAATTCCTTTTATTTGACTATTTTCTAAAAGTTGTACTCTTTCTTGTAGTACAGATATATCATTATTTTGTGTTTCTTGTTCTTCGGAAAAATTTTGTAAAGCACTATTTATTTTCTTGATATCTTCTTCATTTGATAAAGATTTTTTTCTACATTGCTCAATCTATTTTTTATGTTTGTATCATTATAATTTTTCAATCCATTTAATTTATTTTTGTACTGATCTGTAAAATCATTTGTTGATAACCCTTTACCAATCTCTTTCTGTTGTTTATTAAATAATTGTGTATCTATGATATCCATGTTTTTTCTAGTAACTTCTTCTATATCATAGTTTTCTGATTTTTTTGGTTTTATCAAATTATAATTATTTGTATATTCTGGCATTTTTTCACCTTCTCACTTTGTTTTAAAATTTTATTACTTCTAATATTTACTTTTTTAGCTTATCCTCATTAAAACAATTTTATAGTATAAAGTCTTTGCAACTTGGAAGCAATTATATGCTTGACATGATATTTTCGATGAATCTTGCCTTGCTCCAACTATTACACATCTATAAATATTTCCTGTCATACTACTAACAGTGTTTCCTTGAATGCCTAATTCATAGCTGTAGCCATCTTGTTCATTTACTTTACTTCCAAATGCAATACAACAGCAATTATCCTTGTTATATCCATTTGGAAAAGGAATATCCCAGATAGTTTGCTTATATGCTCCGCTTTCTTCAGCTGCCTGTAAAGTCACTTTTCCTTCAAGTACTACATAATTTGAGAACTTTGAATTATGTATTTCTATCCATTCTCCCCATGAAGCATTTGTAGATTGGTAAATTCTATAATAATATTTTCCTATATTTTGACTTGTAGAAATCAGCATTTGTACAAAAGGTGTTTCTCCTCCTCGATTAGCAATCATACTAAAACCATCTACTCCTGATGGTCTATTAGTTACTTGATTTCCTCCTACAGCATAGTAAAATCCTGCATCTTCTGCATTTTTTATTTCATTAAGATCTTCATATGTTAGTCTTTTTGGTTTTATATTCGCTTCAATTCCGCCATTTACTGTTAAACTTCCCTCAATAGTATTATTTTGGTCTTTTCTAACAAGATTATCAGTAACACTATCAATATAATCTTGAAATCTTTGATATAATTCTTCTCCATCTACAGTAATTAAAGAATTGACTATTCCACAAACATCTTTATTTGCCCTTTTATCTACTATATCTGCACTTGTTATATTAGTTGTACTTTTTACTGTTATTTGTGCTATACATATTTCATAAATATTTTCATCTCTTTGTAATGTAGCTGGTGTCGTTGAATTTCCTTTCTTTACAATTAACTTTGTTGCTCTAGTATCGAGTCCTGCATTCATTTGTACTACTATGCGGTCTATTCTGTTTCCTGATGCTGGTCTTTCAAGTGTAATTATTCTTTCCTCTGTATTTTCAAAATTTGCTCCTTTTATTAGTCCAGCCCCTTTTGCTACTCTTATATTCATTCCCCCATCTGCTGTTACTTTCATAGAACTTTCTTTGTAATTATTATAATCTCCATAATATACTCCATTACTTAAGAACATATTAAAATATTTTCTAAATACTTCTGCCTCATATTCTCTGTCTGGTTTCATTTGCTCTGTTTCTTCATCTAGTACTTCCATACTATCAAACGGAAAACTATCTAATATAATATCTGCCATCTTTATATCCTTTCCCACAAAATAAAACCTATTATAAAATAGGTTTTTGTGTTAATTTTTTTATCTGTTCTGCTAGGCTCGGTATCTTATCTCCAAATCCTAACTCTACTGTTATATTATTTCTTTCATATATTTCTTTTGCTTGTATAATCCTTTTATCTTCATAAATGCCATCGCTTTCTATTGTAACAATATCTCCTAAAAAGAAATCCTTTTCATATTCCATATTAGGAATTTGATATATTTTCCCTTCTACGCTTTTTATTGTTTTATACGTATCCAACTTTTTTTGTCCTTCTGTCTTTAATTCATCAGGATCTTCTATATTGCTTAAGTCTATATAAATTTCTCTTCTATCAAATCCTGTAGCTGTTCCTATTACTGTAATAAGTCTATCTTCATTTTCTCCTTTACCAGCTGCATAAGCTACGTTTTTATAATTAGAATTGTCATCAGTTACTTTTCCATTAAGTAAATTTTTCTTTTTTTCAGAAAAAATAATATACGGAACCTTCCTATTTCCTTCTAATTGACTATGAGTATATTGTTCCAATTGTTGATGTGTGTATTTTTCTAATTCTTCATGAGTATTTCCATTTGCAATTTGATTAATTGTTCTATCAGTTCCTTCATAACAGTCAAAATCTATACATTTATTAGTTCTGTTTAGTATTCCTTTCCAACCCATTCCAGTATCTTCTGCAATATGTTTTTCTTCATCGTGTAAATTAGTTAGTCTTGCTTGCCATGCTGTTTTTAATCCTCGGTTTTGTGTAGGTGCTATTTTTATCCAAGATATGTCTCTCTCTGGAGTTCTAATTGTATCGTAATAACTTTCTACCATATGTTTTTTTATATAATGTTTCATTACATTTTCTGCCTGTGTCTCTGTGACTCTATCATAACTGTTAGTAGCTATTATTCTTCTTTTTGTTATTCCTTTTATACACGTTCCTGATATTTTTAATTTTTTACTATTATTTTCTGTTGTGGTTTCTCTTTTTTCAATTAATAATATCTTTTCATCATTCTTATTTACAATAATCATATTATCTTTTTGAAGCTTTTCAGTATTGGCTTTATTTTTATTAATAGTAAGTTCAAATGTTCCGCATTCGAAATAATTCCATATACAAATTAGACTCTCATAATTAGTAATTATGCCGTAATAGTTCAAAGTTTGTATTAATAATTTCAATACAATTCATACTTTATACCCCCACATATTTATTTGTATAGTCTATTATTCTTACACTATCTTTTGAAGTTTCTGCATCTGAACTATACTTAATTAAGTTTTTTCCAATAATTAATTTGAAAAAAGTACTTTTTAAATCAATATTATTATAAACATCTTTTGTTCCATTTGGTGTGATAAGGTTTACTGTTTCTTTTCCTTCTGCAGTATTAATTACTAATTTTTCTTTTTCTGCTATCTCCATATTAACTTGAATATATTCTCCTGTAGTTTCATTTGTAACTCTTGGGTTTAATGCAGGACCTGTATATTCAATTTGAATTGGTGCTTCTATATCTCCTTTATTTTCAATTTCTTTATAAAAAGATACTAGTGCAAAATGGCTAGGCAAAACTAAAGGAAAACTTAATCCTCCACTAACGGATTTGATATCTATATCAGTTCCTTTTTCATCTAAAAAATATGGTTGTACGCATAAAAAAGATATTGTAGTTTTGTCGTGATTTAGAAATCTTGAATTAAAATCTACACTATCTTCTACTCGTGCATAAATTCTATATTTTTTATAATCATTAGTATAATATAATAATAATTCTCCTCTTTTACCTGTTGTCTTATTATAAGTTTTAGGATTAATTATTCTATAAATTTTTCTTCTTAACTCGTATAAACTCTCTCTGTTTTTAGTTCTAATTGTTATATCTGCCTTTATTACTCGATTATCTAGTAAAGCATCTTCTGCATTACTTCCATCTTGTGCAACTCCCTGCGATTTTTGACTCGTTGCTCCTGGATGGCCTAATCCTTCAATGTGAGATAACAAAATGTCTTCTATCTCCCCACCTGTATTATTAAAAACAAGATTTTCATTTAAACCTAAATTAATAACTTCTAATTTTTGCATCTCACACCTCCTATATTCCTGCTATCTGTGCAGCTAACCTTTCATCAATATCTTTTAGTTTTCTATAAGTTTCACTAGGCATTTCTGGATTTTGCTCAATATTATTTGTTTGATACACGTTGATAGTTTTATTTGTTACTTGTGGTTTATTAGCTGTTGCATTATATTTATATCCATTATTTGTCCATTCATTTATTTTATTTTCAATTCCAGTATCTATCATATCTTGTATTCGCTGTATTATGCTTTGTATATTATTAGCTAAACCATTATTAAACCCTTGTGCAAGTTTTTCTCCTAAAGATTGTCCTGTTATTTCATAAGCATCTCCATAATTTTTTAATAAATTAATTATTTCGTTTTGGTTTTGTTTTACATTTAATAACATTTGTTCTGCAGTTTGTTGTGCCATATCTATTTGTTCGTCATAATATTTTTCCAATTCGTCTAATTGCTGTTCATATATTTCTTTCCTTTTGTCTGCTTCTTCTTCAATTATATCTATTTTATTATTCTGTTCTTCTTGTAGTTTATCTTTTTCTTCTTCTAAAATGTCTTTTTTATCTTGTAATGCTCTTTCTTCTAAGGTTTTCTGATAGTCCTCTACTAATTTATCTAATTCTTTTTGATAATTTGCTTTGTTTGTTACATCATGTTCAAATGCAATTAATTCCTCTAGTCGTTTCTTCTTTTTTTCATATTCTGCATCTTCTTCATCTCGAGACTTTTCTTCTTCTGCCTTATTTAATGCTTCTAATTCTTTGTCTATTGCCTCAATCCTTGCGTCATATTCTTCATTTATTGCGTCAATACGTGCATTTTTCCAAATCTCAACTGTTTCCAAATTTTTGTCTATCATTTCTTTATCTTTTTCTTGCATTTCTTCTAACTGTTTTGTAATAGCATCTGTTAATTGAGAAACTGTATTGTCTATTGCTTCAACTCTTAAATCACGTTTTTGCTGTTCATAATCTCTAATTGTCTGTAATTCTTCTCTATATAATTCTTTTCTTTCATCAAGGGATAATCTCTCATCTTGCATTATTTGATTTAAGTAATTTCTATGTATTTGAATTATTTTATCATAATCTCTTGATCTATCTTGAATATCATATTCTGCTCCTCTATTATTAATTTGTTCCTGCATATATGCTTCATAGTCTTCTGTCTGTTGATCTAGTATTTCTTTTTCTTTGTTGGCTAATTCTTTGTTTAAGTCATATATTTTTTCTCTTAATTCCATTTTTTCATCGGTCGTTTTAGCATAACTTCTCAATGCTATTTCATACATACCAATTTCTTGTCGTAAGCTTAACTGGTCTAATGCTTTTTTATGTTCTATTTGCTTCTTATAATTATCAAGTGCTTTATTAGAATATGTAGAAGTACCTGAACTACCAACGCTAGTTCTATATGATCTTGGTACATATGTAGTCGTTACACTTCCCTTAAAATCTGCTGGACTCAATTTTGCCAAATTAGCTAATATATTCATTTGATTTTGTAAAGATGCTGTAACCTCTTCAACAGATTGCTTTGTTGCTTGTGCTATTGTTTGTATCTGTTCACTATTACTCATCATCGCTTGTACTTCTAATATACTTGCCTGAATTGCTAGCTGTGCATTTGCCCATTCTGCATCTGCTGCTGCATTTTCTGCATCAATGGCTGCTTGTGTACTTGCTATAGTATTTTCATTCGCATTGGCTAACTCTGGATATACTTTTACCAATTGAGATTTAGCATCTGTATAATCTTCTGTCGCAGTTTCACCTTTCTTCAATATATTTAATAATTGTTGCTTTCCTTGAATATCTGCCTTTGTTTGAGCTATATTGATTAAGGTTTGTCTATGTGCCTTTTGATTTGTAAGTGTATTATATTTTGTTTTTGCTTCATTAACTTGTAAACTCTTGTTTAATAAATCTACTCTATTTTTATATTCCTCTATAGTATCACTACTGACCATATATTCATTTTCAACATCTTTTAACTCTTCTTTTGCCCTATATAGAAGATTATTAGTTCTGTCTAATGCAGAATCCTTCTGAAACCATAAAATTTCTCCTGAATTATATTGTTCTATTATATTTTTCTTTTCCTCTTCTAACTCTTTTATTCGATTATTTTTCTCTTCATATATTGAAATTACTTGTTGCATTTTGTTTCTTTCTTCAGTTACTACATCTATATCTTGATCAGAATATATCATATCGTTATTCATAAAATTATTAATAGCATCACCTAAGTTTTTTGCTGATACTGTTGCTTCATCCATTTTATCTATGGTTTCTTGTATTTTAGTATTAAATACTGATAATCCACCAACTACTGCTGCTATTCCTACAGCTATTAAGGTAATCGGATTTGCTAATAAAGATACTGTAAATGCTTTAGTTGTCATATCTGCTGCCGCTGCAGCTGTTTTATACGCAGTATATGCTTTCTTAGCAGTAGTAAGCCCAACTACCATTGCTAACAAAGTAGTAGTAAATGTTATTACCCCACTTGTAGCACTTTTATGATTAGATATAAATTCAGTTAATCCTTTTGTTATAGATAATTGAATAGAATTATATTGAGTCATAACTGGTATCATACTTTCACCAATAGTTCTACTTAATTCTAAATTGGTCGCATTTAATTGAGCCTGTTGTCCTTGGTAACCTTGAGCAATTTCCTCGGCAGCACCTGTAAAAATACTTGCCTCTTCCATTATCCC
>CALWZX010000008.1 GCA_944386125.1 uncultured Clostridia bacterium
GCCATAAAATTGTGCATTTAATCGTGGACATGAGTGCTTTAGTAGTAAAGTGTGCATTTTGAATTAAATTCAACGATATAAAAAGTAATCAACAAGTCAACATAAAACACTTGTAATTTTCACAAAAAGAAGTTATAATAAAATGCATGTAATAACGTAAAAGAAAGAGAGGGAAAGCAAATGGAGGTTAAAGTAAGTAAAGAAGAAATTTTACACATAGCTAATTTAGCAAGTTTAAATATAAAAGAAGAAGAGATAGAACAATATAGAGGAAATTTAGAAGAAATTTTACAATTTGCAGAGGTGGTTAATCAAGTTGATGTAGAAAATTTGAAAGAAACCATAGGAGAACAAAATAGATGTAATGTATTTAGAAAAGATGAAATACATGAATTTGAAAATAAAGAGCAAATTATGGCAAATGCACCAGAAGAAGAACAAAATATGTTTAAAGTGCCAAAGGTTGTGGGATAAAGGAGGAAAAGCAATGGACATTACAAAACTTACCGTTCATGAGTTACAAGAAAAATTAGAGAATAAAGAATTAACAGTTATGCAAATTGTACAAGCGTATGCAAATCGAATAGAAGAAAAAGAAGAAAAGGTAAAAGCATTTCTTTCTGTAAGTACTAAAGAAGCTTTAGAAGAAGCAAAAAAAATAGATGAAGAAGGAAGAAATACATCCCTAGCAGGAATACCTATTGGAATTAAGGATAACATTTGTACTCAAGGAGAAAAAACAACATGTGCTTCTAAAATGTTAGAAAATTTTGTATCTCCTTATGATGCAACTGTTATAGAAAATCTAAAAAGAGAAAAAATCATTTCTTTAGGAAAATTAAATATGGATGAATTTGCTATGGGTGGTTCTACAGAAAACTCTGCTTTTCAAATTACAAAAAACCCATGGAACCTACATACAGTACCAGGTGGATCATCAGGAGGTTCTGCAGCAGCGGTTGCAGCAGATATGGTACCTTGGGCATTGGGTTCTGATACTGGTGGATCTATTAGAGAGCCAGCAGCTTTTTGTGGAGTAGTAGGATTAAAGCCAACTTACGGTTTAGTTTCTCGATATGGTTTAGTTGCATTTGCATCTTCTTTAGATCAAATTGGACCTATCACCAAAGATGTAACAGATAGCGCAATATTACTAAATCTTTTAGCAGGTCATGATGAAAAAGACTCTACTTCTGCAGATGTAGAAAAAAAGGATTATACAAAAGCATTAAAGCAAGATGTAAAAGGAATGAAAATAGGAGTTCCTAAAGAATTTTTTGGAGAAGGGTTAAATCAAGAAGTAAAAGACAAATTAGAAGAAGCTATACAAATGTATAAGAGTTTAGGGGCAGAAGTAGAAGAATTCTCACTAGATATTGCAAAGTACTCTTTAGCAGCTTATTACATTATTGCTTGTGCAGAAGCAAGCTCTAACCTAGGAAGATTTGATGGAATTCGCTATGGATATAGAACAAAAAATTATACAGATTTAAAAGAATTATTTAAAAATTCAAGAAGTGAAGGTTTTGGTCCAGAAGTAAAAAGAAGAATCATTTTAGGAACATATGTGTTATCTTCTGGATACTATGATGCGTATTATAAAAAAGCGCAAAAAGTACGTACTTATGTTAAAAATGAATTTGATAAAGCCTTTGAAAAGTATGATGTAATTTTAACACCAACATCACCAACAGTAGCTTTTGAAATTAATTCAAAATGTAATAATCCATTGGAAATGTATTTAGCAGATATTTGTACAGTATCTATCAATATTGCAGGTCTTCCAGCAATATCCATTCCATGTGGTGTAGATAGTAACCAAATGCCTGTAGGTATGCAACTAATAGGAAAACAATTTGCTGAGGAGACTATATTACAAGCAGCATATACATTTGAACAAAAAATAAAATTTAGAGAAACATATAGTCCAAAATTTAAAGAATAGGAGGATAAAAATGATAAGAGAAGATTATGAAATAGTAATAGGATTAGAAGTACATGCAGAACTTTCTACAAAAACAAAAATATTTTGCTCATGTCCTACAGAATTTGGTGCAAAACCCAATACACATATATGTCCTGTATGTATGGCACTTCCAGGAGCTTTACCAGTATTAAACGAAAAAGTAGTAGAATATGCAGTAAAAGCAGGGCTTGCAACAAACTGCGAGATTTCAAGAGACAGTAAAAATGATAGAAAAAATTATTTTTATCCAGACCTTCCTAAATCTTATCAAATTTCTCAATTTGATAAACCTCTTTGTGAACATGGATATGTAGAAATTGAAACTGAGGCAGGTAAAAAGAAAATTCGTTTAACGAGAATCCATATAGAAGAAGATGCAGGAAAGTTAAATCATAATGAATTTGGTGCAGGAAGTTTAGTAGATTTAAATAGAGCAGGAGTACCATTAATAGAAATTGTTTCAGAACCAGATATTGCTAATGCTCAAGAAGCAGAAGCATATTTAAGAAAATTAAAATCTATTTTAGAGTATATAGAAGTATCTGACTGTAAAATGCAAGAAGGATCATTTAGAGCAGATGTCAATGTTTCTGTAAAGAAAAAAAATAGTGAAAAATTAGGTACACGTACTGAAATGAAAAATATGAACTCTTTTAAATCTATTACTAGGGCAATAGAATATGAGGCACAAAGACAGATAGAAGAACTAGAAAATGGAGGAACAATTTTGCAGACTACTTTAAGGTGGGATGATGTATCTGGAAGAACTTTTGAAATGAGAGATAAAGAAGATGCACAAGATTACCGCTATTTTCCAGAACCAGATTTAGTAGCCATTCGTCTATCAGAAGAATATATAGAAAATGTAAGAAAAACATTACCAGAATTGCCAGAAAGTAGAAGAAAAAGATATTTAGAAGAATTTAAATTATCCGAAAAAGATAGTAGATTATTAACTTCTTCAAAGTATTTATCAGATATGTTTGAAAAAGCACAAGCTATTTGCCACAATGCAAAAGCGGTAGCAAATTGGTTATTATCAGATGTTTCCAGAATATTAAATGAAAAAGAACTAGAACCAGAGAACATACCTTTTACAGCAGAGCAATTAGCCCAAATGATAGAGCTAATAGAAAAAGGAACAATTAGTTCTTCAATTGGTAAAAAAATACTAGAAGAGCTATTTATCAATCCAAGAAGTCCAAAAGCAATTATAGAAGAAAAAGGTTGGGTACAAATTTCTGATGAAAAAGCTATACAAGAAATAGTAGAAAAAGTATTACAAGATAATCCTCAATCTGTTGCAGATTATAAAGCAGGAAAAGATAGAGCTTTAGGATTTTTAGTAGGGCAAGCAATGAAGGCAACAAAAGGAAAAGCAAATCCACAAATGCTAAATCAAATGTTTATAGAGAAGATGAAATAAAAATAAAGAAAACCTTACAAAAGGTTTTCTATTTTTGGGCTTTGAATAAATGTGATTTGTCCATTTTCAATAGGTGCATTGGCTAAATCTAAATTTCCTAAACTCATAAGCAATGCACGATTTAATGATCCATGAGCCACAATGCCAATATTAACGTCTAAATGATGATACTGATAGAATACATCTTTTAAAAAATGTTGAGTTCTATCAAGCAAATGTGTTAAAGTTTCGATATTATATATAGTAAAATCAGGAAATTTAGTATCCCATATTTGAGAAATAAAATGAGAAGAAGAGTAATCTTTATAAAATTTTCCTTCGAGTGATCCTAAACTCCTTTCTTTTAAACGATTATCTATATAAATGGGAACATGATGAAAAACATTTAAGATTTGGGATGTTTCATAGCATCTTTGAAGAGGGGAAGAATAAAAACAATGAATTTCGGTATTTTTTAATTTGTGTGCTGCTATGCAAGCTTGCTCAATACCCGTAAAATTTAAAGCATTATTAGTACAACCTTGAAATCTTCCTTCAATATTCCAAGATGTTTCTCCATGTCTTATAATGTAAAAATTCATTATTTCCTCCTATATTGAAAAATATTAAAAAGTTTGATATAATTATAGAAGGAATTTTTTTGCTTGTCAAGAAAGGGGCTAGAAATGAAGATTGTTTTTTTTAACCGTTCTTTAATGAGTGGAGGAATAGAAAAATGTATAGAGCTATTATCAGAATATTTATATGAAGATAATAAAATAGAAATTGTATTTTCCCATACAGATAAACTGGACATGCATATTGTAGATAGATTCAAAAAGTATGCAGAAGTGACAATGTTAGAAAATAAAGTAATAGAATGTGACTTATGTATATTTTGTAATATATATTTTGATGAAAAAATAATGGATCAGATTAAAGCTAATAAATATTTTTTATGGATACACAGTAAACCAAGAGAAATGCCAAACTGTGTATTAGATAATAAAAAAATAGTAGATAGAATAGATAAGTTTATTTGTGTTTCACAAGAAGTGAAAAATGAACTACACATAGACGATGGTAGAGTTAGTGTAATTTATAATTTTATTAATCAAAATATACAAGAATTAGCAAATGAAAGAAATCCATTTGAAAATATAAGGGATGACACTTTAAAATTAGTTGTTGTGTCTAGATTATCAACAGGAAAAGGTTTCGAAAGAGTAGAATTATTGGTACAAGCTTTAGAACAATTAGAGATTTCGTATAAACTAAAAATTGTAGGCAAGGGAAGAGCAAAAGAACAAGAAATACGTGTTAATTTAGGAAAGTATAAAGGGGTAGAATTTGAAGGCTATCAGGATAATCCATATTGTTATATAAAGAATGCGGATTATTTAATTCAATTGAGTGATTATGAATCATGGGGAAATGTTATAACAGAAGCAAAAGCACTGCAAGTGCCGTGTGTAGTAACAGATTTTCCATCAGCCAAAGAACAAATACAAGATGGTACAAATGGAATTATAGTAAAAAGAAAAATGGAAAATTATGAAAATATCGTAATACGAATGGTAAAAGAAAAACAAATTTTAAAACAAAATTTAAAAAATTTTGAGTATACAAATGAAATACAAAAATGGAGGAATATAATTCAAATCAAGTAAAATAGGGGGAAGAAAATGGAAAATGTAAGTGTTATTATACCAGCATATAATGAAGAAAAAACAATCGGACAGGTAATAGATTTAATTAAAGAAAATAATAAAAATTGTGAAATAATTGTTGTAGATAATTGTTGTACAGATAATACAGATAAAGTAGCAAAGCAAAAACAAGTAAAATTAGTTTATGCAGATAAAAAAGGAAAAGGCTATGCTATGGAAGAGGGACTCAAGCATGCTTCTAATGAAATTGTAGTATTTTTAGATGCAGATATTTTAGATTATAATAGGAATTTAATCCAAATGCTTGTAGAACCAATAAAAACTAATAATATTGACTTTGTAAAATCCTCTTTTGAGAGAACAAAAGGAGGTATGGTAACAGAAATTGCTACAAAACCATTGCTAGAAATTATATTCCCAGAGGTGTATCCTTTTCAAGAACCATTAAGTGGAATGATAGCAGGAAAGAAAGAATGGTTAGAAAAAATAGTTTTTGAAAAAGATTATGGTGTAGATATTGGTATAGTTATTGATATGACAAAATTAGGAGCTAAAATAGCAGAAGTTAATATAGGAAAAATAGAAAATATGTCACACTTAATTAAAACTACAGAAAGTATGAGAAAAATGTCTACAGAAATTATTAATGCTATCATAAAAAAAGCTAGACAATACCATAAGTTTTAAAATAAGAAAGTGAGTGATTTTTATGAATCCAAAGATTAGTGTAATTATACCAGCATATAATGCACAAAATACGATTGAAAAAGCTGTTGACTCAGTTATAGGAAAGGACATGGAGATTGTTATAGTAGTTGACGGAGCAACAGATAATACTTTAAGCATTTGCCAAAGATTAGCAGAAAAGAGAAAAGAAATAAAAGTTATATATCAGGAAAACCAAGGTGTTTTTATAGCAAGAAAAGTAGGAATAAATCATGCAAAAGGAACATATGTTATGTTTTTAGATTCAGATGATGCCTATGAAAAAGAAACAATAAATTCTATTACAGGTATAATAGAAAAGTATAATTTTCCAGATTTAATTCGTTTTCGTTATAAGAAAGATGATAACAGTTATACACAACCATATTATTTGGAAGAAAAGGAAAAAGAAATCTTCAAAGATGAATTCATAGATATGATATATCCTATGTTTTTAAAAACAACGATGTTAAATGCTATATGGAATGGTTGTGTAAAAAGAGAAATCTTGGAAACGATAGACTTACAAAATACAACGATTAGTTATGGAGAAGATTTATTAACTAATTTAAAAATTTTTTCTCAAATAAATAATGTTGTTTTTACAGATAAAATTCTGTATTTATATAATCATGGAGAAAATACTTTAACTCATACAAAATCAATAGTTAGATTATTAAAAAATTTAGAAGATGCTCTTACAGTATATACTATGTTCTATTCTTATCTAGAAAAATGGGGAATAGATACAAAAGAAAACAGAATTATTGTACAAGAAAGAATTAAAAAGGAAAGTCAGATTGTTATACAAAAAATAAAAAATATATTAGAAAATTTGTGATGAACTCACAGATTTTTTTTGTGGATTTGCATATAGATATATTGTAATAATATAGTAAAAATGATATAATATCGTTGCTAATAAAAAGGAGAGTGAAACGGATGAACAAGAAAAAAGCATTTGCTGTGATAACCATATTATTTGTTCTTATACAACTAGTTTTACCTCAAGCTAATGTATGGGCTTATCAAGTAGAAAAACTATCCAATGATGAAATTAGTTTAAACGTTGAACTAAAAAGAGATGCAGTTCAAACAGATCAAATTAATATAACAGCAACAGATAGCAAATATAATATCACAGAATTAAAGTACGTAAACAAAAGAATAGAAACCTCTAATATTAGTTATTTTGAAGAAGAAAATAATGATGTAATTACATTTTCTATACTACCAGCAAGAACAATAACAAGAAGTTTTAAGATGGCTGGTTATGGAACATATACAGTATACGCAAAAAATGAGCATGGAGATAGATTTTTAAGCAGAATTACTATACATGATCCAGGAGAAGCTCCAGACTTAACTGTTACACAAGATGAAGAAAAGCCATTTACATTACATATACAAGTAATTAGTAAAAATTCTCAAATTAAAACTCTAAAAATAGCCAAAAAGGCAAGTCAAGATGAAACAATAGATTTCACAACACAAGGAACAAATATAGAATTTATCCCAAGTAATCAAGTAAATGTAGAATATAGTAAAATCACTGAAGCAGGAATATATGAGATTTATGCTGCTGATGAACAAAATAATAGTAGTAGATATACATTATATGTATCAGAAAAAACAACGCCAATTACTGTACAAATAGAAGAAACAGGGGAAAGATCGCTATCTATTCATGTAACAGATGATGCTTGTGATATAACTAAAATAAAAGTAGCATCCAAAAGTGAAATTACTAGTTTTGATGATTTTAAATATAAAGGAACTAATTTAAATTTTACAAAAAGCAATGATATTATATTACAATATATAGCGGCAAAAGACGATACCTATGTATTCTATTTTGAAGATGAGATGGGATACAAAAAAATGGTAGAAAAAAGAATTACTACAGAAAAACCAATGAATATTACTATTAGTCAAGATAAAGACAATCCAAAACAATTGACTATAGAAGCGAGAAATAGTTTATGCAAAATTGAAGAAATGAAAGTTGCTTTAGGAACTGATATAGATATAGAATATTTTAAAGAAAATGGTGAGGTATTGAACATTACTCCTTCTCAAGTAGTACGTGTAAACTATGAGTTAAATGTAAATGCAACAATTAATGTATATATAAAAGATGAGCAAGGATATTCTTATATGTATAAAAAAGCAATAACGGGAATAGAAGAGCCAGAAGTATTACCTCCAACCATAGAATTATCACAAAATGCTGATAAACCAAATCAAATAGATGTTATCGTTAGAGATGTAGATTCTTATATTAGAAGAATAAAATGGGCAAAAGGAAATCAAAATGTTCCCTATTTTGAAAGCCAAGGAACGGCAATAGGAAGTGATTTAGCAGGTAAATTAATAAAAACTAACTTTACGATAGATGCTGTAGGTACTTATACTGTATATGCAGAAGATAATGATGGGCAAAAAACTGTAAAGACTATAACAATTACTAGTTTAACTGAAAAGCCAGATGTAGACACAACAAAACCAAGTATTACTGGTGTAGAAAATAATAAAATTTATACACAAGCCGTAACACCTAAAGCTACAGATGAACATCTAAAAGAAGTTATATTGAAAAAAGAAGAAACTATAGTAGATGGTTATCGAAATGGAAGTAGCATTACAGAAGAAGGAAATTATACATTAACAGCTATAGATGAATCAGGAAATGGAACTACTGTTAAATTTATGATTGATAAAATGGCACCTAATATGAAAATTTTACAAAACCAGCCATTAGAAGGAAAAGTAACTGTAAATGTAACAGTTAGTGATAATTTATCAGGAGTAGAGCTTTTAAAAGTAGCGGTAGGAAAACAAAATATAGAATATTTTGCAAATCAAGGGCAAGAAATTCCTATAGAAGGAACAACTACTAAAACAGGAATATTTTTAGTAACAGAAAATGGAACATATACTGTTTATGCAAAAGATATTGCAGGAAATGAAACTGTACAAACAATAGAAGTAACTACATTAAATCCAAATCCAGACCCAAATCCTGAGCCTGATCCTGAGCCTGATCCTGAGCCAGAAGAAGATAAAGTGCCACCAACCATTAGCCTAAGTTACATCTATAGAAGAGCGGAAAATAAAGTAGAAGTAAATGTACAAATACAAGATGAAGAATCTCAAATTGCACAAGCTAAAATAGCAACAGGTAATCAAACATTAGAGTATTTTGTTAACCAAGGGCAAGAATTGCCTTTGAAAATTTCAGAAAAAGAAGCAACTACAATGTTTTATTTATTAGAAAATGGAACATACACGATTTATGCTAAAGATACTAAAAATAATGCAACAATAAAAACAATACAAATTACGCAAATTCAAGAAAATCCTGAACCTACTCCAGGAGAAGATACCACACCACCAACCATTACAGGAGTAGAGCAAGGAAAAACATATAAAACTTCAGTTAAGCCTATTGTACAAGATGAAAATTTGGCATCTGTTATGGTGTATGTAGACGGAAAGCTAATGGAAAACTATCAAGTAGGAAACACTCTTACACAAAATGGAAATTATGTGATTATAGCAAAAGATGAAGCAGGAAATACAACGACAGTCGAATTTACGATAGATATACAATCAGAAAATCCTAACGAGGATAATAAGCCAAATGAAGATGACAAACCACAAGAAGGAACAGATCCAGGCGAACAACCAGAAGATCCAAATGAGGGAGTAGAGAATGGACAAAATAATACACAGAAGCCTCCACAAAATGAAAATATAGCTCAAGGGATATTACCTCAAACTGGTGAAAATATATTGATATGGGCAGCAATTGCATCATGTAGTAGTATAGCAATATATGGTTATATACAATATAGAAAATTAAAATAAAAAGTGAGTAAAATATGAAGTAAACTGATTTAGATTTACTTCATATGCTCACTTTTTTTATGTACGTTTTTCTTTTAAAATAGTATCAAATCCTATACCACAAATAAGAATAGTAACAATCAAGAACAAAGAGGTTTTTACTAAAGAAAAACCAATAGTAAACAAAATTGGTTGTGGGTAAAAATGATAGCTAATCAAAAAAGAAGTAGCTAAAATGGCTATTACAAAACAAAATAACCAACTAAATTTCATTAAAGAAACAATTTTTTTATCGAAGTTTTTAAATGTATTTTCTAATTTACGAATCATAATATATCCTCCTTAAATTACTCTACTATTGTTATAGTAACATAAAGTAATAAGAAAGGCAAAGGTAATTTTTGCTAAAAAAAGTACACCATAAAAGTGTACTTAAGAAACCACTACGAAATAATTCATAAAAAACTGTGCACAATTTTTTATCATATATTAGTTTGCAATGGCATTTAATTTTTTAGCTAAATTAGATTTTTTTCTTGCAGCTGTATTTTTAACAATTACTCCTTTTGTACAAGCTTGATCGATTTTTTTAGTAGCAAAAGAGAATAACTTAGTAGCTTCTTCTTTATTACCAGCCTCTACAGCTTGTTCAAAATTCTTAATAGCTGATTTATAGCTTGATTTAATCATATTATTTTGAAGAGTTTTCTTTTCGATAACACTAACACGTTTAATAGCTGATTTAATATTTGGCATTTTTGCACCTCCCTATAAGTATTTAAAATATGCATATAATATTTTAGCATAAATTACCCAAATTAGCAAGTATTTCAAAAAAAATATGAAAAAAATGTGAAAATATTTGAAAAAATACAAAAAACAAGGTATAATAAAAATACAACTTAAGGTATTACAAAAGAACAAAATGAAAGGAGCGATTTTTATGAACATAAAAATAACAGGAAAGGAACTAAAGGCAACAGAAGCTATTAAGAATTACTTAGAAGAAAAATTATCAAGATTAGAAAAATACTTTGGAGAAGATATTGATGTATTAGCAACAATAAAAATTGAAGGAAATGTTCAAATAGCAGAACTTAATGTAAAAGCAAATGGAGAAAACTTTAGAGCAGAAGCTGAGCATAAAGACTTATATGCATCAATTGATAAAGATATTGATATATTAGAAGGTCAAGTAAGAAAAATGAAAACAAAGAATGATAAGCAAAATAAAACAGATTCTATTCGAAAAATAGATAATGAATTTTCAGTGGAAGAAAAACCTGAAATTACAGATGAGATTTTAAAAGTTATGTATTATGATATAAAACCAATGTCTCCAGAAGATGCAAAACTAGTTTTAGAAGATACACCGCATCACATGTTCCTTGTATTTATTAACATAGATACAGAAAAAGTAAATGTTATTTACCGTTTAAAAGATGGAAAAAATTTTGGTTTAGTAGAACCAGAAGCTTAGATGAATTAAATGATATAGAAAAAGAGTCTAAAACCATAAAATATGTAAAATCATATTTTACCAAATTAGACTCTTTTTTTCTATGAAAATGAGTAAACAAAGTACTATTTCATTTGTCTTTCAGCTTGTTCAATAAGTTTTTTAACCATATTTCCACCAATTCTACCAGCATCTCTTGAAGAAATGTTTCCATTATATCCTTCTTTTAAGTTAACTCCAACTTCGCTAGCAACTTCATATTTGAATTTGTTTAAAGCTTCTTTAGCTTCTGGAACTACTTTGTAATTAGAATTTGTCATTTCTAATTCACCTCCTGAAATGTAAGTTTGAAAATATTACTTTTCATTAAATATATTGCTCAATATGTAAAAAAATAAACAGGAAATTTTAGGAAAATGAACAAAAAAATAAAAATGTTATTATAATTTTTATCTAAAATAAATTAGTATAAAAATCATAATAACATGAAATACTATTTATTAAAAAACTATTTTCCAGCCATTTGTCTTTCAGCTTGTTCAACTAATTTTTTAACCATATTTCCACCAATTCTACCAGCATCTCTTGAAGATAAATCACCATTGTATCCATCTTTTAAGTTAACTCCAACTTCGCTAGCAACTTCATATTTGAATTTATTTAAAGCTTCTGTAGCTTCTGGAACTACTTTATAATTAGAATTTGTCATTGATAGTTCACCTCCTAAAAACTATTTGAAAAAACTTGAATAAGTAATTTCAATATTAGATTGTGCAAAAAAGAAAAAAATACACTGGTAATTTTATGAAAAAATATTGTATTTTTTTGTAACAATCGATATAATAAATAAGTTAAAGAGAATTACAATAGAGAGGAGGAAGTTGAATTAATTTCAACAAAATGAAAATGTATAAAATAATAGCAATTGACCTAGACGGAACTTTATTAAATTCATATGGAGAAGTTTCAGTAAAAAATAAAGAGATAATTCAAAAAGCAGTTGCAAGTAATGTAGAAGTTGTATTAGCATCAGGAAGACCAGTAGATTCTGTTAGGAATTTAGCAAATGAGTTAGGTGCTAACCATTACATGATTTGTGGAAATGGTGCAATGCTATATGATTTAAACGAAGATAGTATTATTTATGAAAACTTTTTAGATGTTAATAAAGTTTTACAAATTATTGATATATGTGACAAAAATAGTATCTATTATAATGTTTATAAAGAAGATAGAGTGCTAACAAAAAGTTTGAATTATAATGTTATGTTTTATCAGCAAGAAAATGCTAATCGAGATGATAGTAAAAAGACTAATATTGAAATTGTGCAGGATATTTATAATTATGTTAAAAATAATCAAGATGACAATTATTTAAAAATTACGATATGTGAAGAAGATAAAATTATTTTTAACAGTATTATGAGAAAAATTAAAGAAATAAAAGATATAGAAATTTTAGACGTATCTCATATGTCAAAAAAAATAATTCGAGATGGTACAGATGAAGTAGAAATTAAGTATTTTTATACAGAAATTTCAAGCAAAAATGTAGACAAATGGTTTGCTTTAGAAAAATTAGGAGAAAAATTAAATGTTACTAGCCAAGAAATAATGGCAATAGGAGATAATGTCAATGACAAAATGATGATGGAAAAAGCTGGGTTAGGAGTAGCTATGGGAAATAGCGCACCATATATAAAGGAGTTTGCAGATTATATTACAGAAGATAATAATCATGATGGAGTGGGAATGGCTATAAAGCAATGGGTATTATGTAATAATGAAAAATAGTATCTATAAATAATTACTATAATGTAATATAAATGTAATAAAAACGAAAAACAAATGTAATGGTAAAATATCGTAAAGTGTTGTAAAATAAAAAATGAAGAAAAAATAAAAGGGAGAAACCAAAGAAAATGAAAAACCTTCAAAGCCTTGATACACTATATATATATATATATATATCGACAAATTTAATGAAAAAATAAAAGAAAAATCTCATAAGAATAAAAAGAAAATCTATAGTAAATACAAGCCTGTATTAGATACAGGTTAGTTTTGCTATAGATTTTTTACGTGAAAATAAAAAAGGAGGAACAGATATGAGAAGAGAAAGCAAGCAAGAACAAGGAATAACACTAATAGCTTTAGTAGTAACCCTCATAATTTTAATCATTTTGGTAGCAGTAAGTATTAATATGGTATTAGGAGAGCAAGGTCTATTTAAAAAGGCGCAGGAAGGTGCTAATAGTATACATGATGCAGAATTAAATACACAGGTAGGATTTAATGATTTGGCTATAGAAATAGAGGAAATGATAGAGGGAAAACCTATTCTTAATACTGGAGATATTCAATTTAAAATAGATGAAAATTATACAAATCGAAATGTATTATTGGAAATAGTAGCAGTAAATAAAAAGGGATATATAATCAAATATAAACAAAAACAAGAAAATGAATGGAAGAAATATGAAGGACCAATAGAAATAGATAAAAATACAACCATAGAAGTTAGATACGAAAAAGAAACGAATGAAAATATATATTCTGAAAGTGTAGAAAAGAAAATTAACAATATAGATAAATTATTACCAAATAAACCAGAACTGACGACTACAAAAACAGATAACAGTTTTTCGATAGTTGTCAATTGCCAAGATCAAGAAGCTACAGAAGAATATACTAATAGTGGTATTAAACAATATAGATTTAGTAAAGATGGAGGAATGAATTGGTCAGAATGGCAACAACAAGAAAGCTATACATTTTCAAGTTTACAAGGAGGAGTATATCAGGCTAAAGTGCAAGTAGAAGATAATGCAGGAAATATTGTGGAAAGTGATGTATCAAAAGTAGGATTAAAGATATTTTTAGTTCAAGCTGGAGGACTAAAAAATATGACTAATTTTATAGTAAGTAATAGAAGTCATACCGGAGGAGTAGAGAGAATTACAAGTAAATCGGGCTATATAGAATTGTATTTTTATAACAGTGATATAATGGTAGGAAAGGGATTGTCCTATTCATCTACAAGTACAATTGATGTTGAAGGATATACAAAATTAGGAATAAAATATCGTACACATGGATATAGCGAAGTAAATGCTCGCTCGGGAGGAGTAGAAATAGCTTGTGGAGGTATAAAGATATATACTAATTCTTATTATAATACAGGAACTTCGCATGATACCGGAGTTGTTTCAAAAACTTATGATCTTTTACAAAAAAATGGAAATATAACTTTTTCTTCATATTTGAATAGCTGTAGAACACAAATGTATGTAGAATTATATGATCTATGGCTTGAGTAAATGACATATTTTAAAGTTATGAAACCTAAGAAAAAAAGCAAAAAATACTAGTATTTTTTGCTTTTTTGTGGTATAATAGAAGTGTAGTGTTAAGGAGGATTTATATGTTAAATGAAGAAAAATTTGCATTTGATATTGCCAACATTCAAAAAGATTTAGAAATGGAAGATATGACTGTAAAACCAGAAGATGTTGAATTATTAAGAAGATATTCTAATGAAGAAATTACAATGCCAGAAATAATTCATATGATTAAAACTTCAATTAATTAAGAGGAATAAAATATGAGTGATTTATATGAAGCGAGAAATTCAATTTATTGTTATCCGAATACAAATGTACTAAAAAATAAATTGGATATAAAAGATAATAAAAAACTAGAAAATATAGAAAGAAAATTAGTGATAGTCAAATTATTTGAGCTAAGACAAAATAAAAATATTGGTAAATTTGATATAGAACATTTTTTAGAAATTCACCGCTTTTTATTTGAGGATATATATCCTTTTGCAGGGTTATTAAGAACAGAAAATATAGCAAAAGGAAATTTCTGCTTTGCGGAGTGGCAATATATAGAAAGTGAATTAAGAAGAATATTAAATGAATTAAAAGAAGAAAATTTTTTGGCGAATTTACCAAGAGAACAATTTGTAAAAAGACTTGCCTATTACATGTCAGAATTAAATGTATTACATCCATTCAGAGAGGGAAATGGAAGAGCAATTAGAGAATTTATTAGGCAACTTGCCTATGTAAATCATTATATATTTGATTTGCAGAATATAGAATCACAAGATATGTTAAATGCAAGTATTAAATCAGTAATAGATACTGAAGATTTAGAATATATGTTGAATCAATGTTTAGTGAAAATAGATAAGTAAAAGAGGTATAAGCAAGTGGAATTAAAATGTTAACTTTTCTGTATAACATTTAGGGATATTTCAAAATACCTCTTTTTAAATTTGACTTATAAAATTAAGAATAAAATTCATTCTTCCGGAAAGAATAAAGTATAAAATGATACAAGGAGGATGAAGATGAAAGAAAAGTCAGAAGAGATAGAAGATGCTACAAAATATGGAGAATTTATTTCTTCCTATTTTGCATGGGTAACACCAGAAAGACAGAAGAAAAGAGCAAAAGAAATGGAAAACATGACAGATGAGAAACAAAATAAAACAAAAAAATAAGAAAACAAAGAGAAAAAGTGAGAATACGAAAGATAAAACGATTAAAATGATTTATAAATAAAAATATATAGAAATAATTAATGATAGATAACTTTGAAAATGTAGAAAATGAGAGTATAATTATTATGTAGGTCAAAGAAAGTCAAAGTCAAATAAAAGGAGGCGTTATTATGAGAATGTCTGACATGATAGAAGAATTTATAAAAGAATTATTACAAGAAGATGATTCTATAGAGATACAGAGGAATGATTTAGCAGAACATTTTAATTGCGTTCCTTCACAAATTAATTATGTGATAGCAACAAGATTTAATCCTTCACAAGGTTACTATGTAGAAAGCAAAAGAGGAGGAGGAGGACACATTACTATAAAAAAAGTGACTGTTACTAAAAGTAATTACTTTATGCATATTATTAATAATATAGGAAATACATTAACCAAACAAGAAGTAGATATATTTATTAATAATATCTTATCTTATGGAATGATAGATGAAACACAAGCTAAATTATTAAAAGTTGCAACAAGTGATAATGTTCTAACAGTAACGCAACCTACAAGAGATGAAATAAGAGCAAAAATTTTTAAAAATATGTTAATTAATTTAGTAGAATAGGAGAGTGATTCATATGCTATGCCAAAATTGTGGAAAAAGAGAGGCAAATATACACTATACACAAATCATTAATGGAGTAAAAAAAGAAATGATACTTTGTGAAGAATGTGCAAGAGAATTAGGAGTAGAAAGAATGCATTTTGATATGCCAATTCATTTTTCTAACTTCTTTGAAGATATGTTTGAGCCATATTCTGAAAATAGTTTTATAGGAAGTTTACAAAAACCTAATACTATGTTATGTGAGAAATGTCACACAACTTTTGATGAATTTATGCAAAAAGGCCTTTTAGGATGTGAAAACTGTTATGATACATTTGCAGATAGAATGGATGCTATTTTTAAAAGTTTACAAGGTTCTGACCATCATATAGGAAGAAGAGCAAAAAATGAGAAAAACATAGCAAAAGGAACTACTTCTATAGAAGATAAAAAAGAATCTCAAAACAATGAAAAATTAGAACAATTGAAAATAGATTTAAAGAAAAAAATTCAAGAAGAAAATTATGAAGAGGCAGCAAAAATAAGAGATGAAATCAAAAAAATAGAGAAAGAAGGAGGTAAATCATGAATTGGTATTTAGAAAATGGAAAAGAATCTGATGTAGTTAACTACTCAAAGGTAGAACTAAAAAGAAATGTAGAAGGATATCCTTTTTCTCATAAAATGACAGAAGAGCAAAGAAAAAAATTTTTAGAATCAGTAAAATATATTACTCCAAGTTTAGGATTTCACTTGCAATATTTCTCTATGAAAGATATAGATGATATCACAAAAAGAGTATTAATAGAAAAAAATTTAATTCCTTATTATTTCGCAAGAAGAAAAGAAGATACGGCAATATTAATCAATGATGAGGAAAATATCTGTGTTCTAGTAGGTGGAGAAGAACACCTTATTATACAGGTTTTTGTACCTGGCTTAGACTTACAAAATGCTATGTATTTAGCAAAGGAAATAGATGAAAAAATACAGCAACAGTTAAATTTTTCTTATCATGAAAAGTATGGTTATTTAACAGCAAATCCTATGAGTTGTGGAACTGGTTTGAGGGGATATACAGTTCTTCATTTACCAGGTTTAAAAATAAGTAATAATTTAAGCAAAATGATAAACATTATTCAAAACTTTGGAATGATAGTAACTAATGAATATGATGAAGATATAGAAGGAAATGAAAATATCTATAAAATTACAAATCATCAGACTATGGGAATTACAGAAGAAACAATTATTAAAAATATAGAAAATATTACAAAAAGAGTAATAGAGCAAGAACGTATTGCTAGAAAATATCTAGGAAAAAATGAAGTACAGTTAGCAGATAAAGTATATCGTTCCTATGGAATTTTAATTAATGCGAAGAAACTATCTTATAAAGAGGTAGAACAATTATTATCAGATGTCAAATTAGGAACAGATTTAGGAATTATATTAGAATTAAATGATACAAAAGTGAAAAAAATGTTATTATATGCGAAAGAAGCTAATTTATTAAAAAAAGAGGGAAAAGTATATAATCGAGAAGAAATCGAAATAAAACGAGCAGAATTGATGAAGCAAATAGCACGGAGAAAATAATTAATGAAGGGAGTGAATTCATATGGTATATAAATTTACTAAAAGAGCTGAAAAAGCTATTGAACTTGCTAACCAAATTGCAATGGAATTTGGACATAGTTACATTGGAACAGAGCATCTATTATATGGTTTAGTAAAAGAAGGAGAAGGAGTTGCAAGCAAAGTTTTAGAAAATCAAGGTATTACAGATGAAAAAGTAATAGAAGAAATTGCACAATTAGTAGGAAAAAATGATGCTATTAATGATTTAGTAGGTATGTTTACAGGAGGACAAACAATAGGTTTTACACCTAGAAGTAAAAGAGTTTTTGAAAATGCATTTAGAGAAGCAAAAAGAACTGGATCAGACTACATAGGAACAGAACATCTATTAATAGGTATCATGAGAGAGGGAGATAGTGTAGCAGTTAGAATTATGCTAGACTTAAATATAGAACCTCAAAAATTGTATAATGAAATTATTAAAGTGATTAATGATGAAGAAACAACAGGAATGGTAGATAAACGCCAAAATAAATATGCTACAGGAAGTTATAATCAAACTCCAACACTAAACCAATATGGAACAGATTTAACAAAACAAGCCATGGAGGGAAAATTAGATCCTGTTATTGGAAGAAAAGAAGAAATAGAAAGAGTTACACAAATTCTTTCTAGAAGAACTAAAAATAATCCTTGTTTAATAGGTGAGCCAGGTGTAGGAAAGACAGCAGTAGTAGAAGGGTTAGCACAAAAAATTATGGCAGAAGATGTACCAGAAGTTTTAAAGGGAAAAAGAGTAGTTAGTTTAGATATGGCTAGTATGGTAGCAGGAGCAAAATATAGAGGTGATTTTGAAGAAAGAATCAAAAAAGCTTTAAATGAAGTAAAAAAGGCAGGAGATGTAATTCTATTTATTGACGAAATTCATACTATAGTAGGAGCTGGTTCCGCAGAAGGAGCTGTAGATGCAGCAAATATTTTAAAACCACTACTTGCAAGAGGAGATATTCAACTAATAGGAGCAACTACGCTTAATGAATATCGTAAATATATAGAAAAAGATAGTGCCTTAGAAAGAAGATTTAGTCCAGTTATTGTTAATGAACCATCTAAAGAAGATACTATTAAAATATTAGAAGGGATAAGTGATAAATATGAAGCACACCATAATGTAAAAATTACAAAAGAAGCAATTCGTGCAGCAGTAGAATTATCTACTAGATATATTAATGATAGATATTTACCAGATAAAGCAATAGATTTAATAGATGAAGCAGCTTCAAAAGTAAGAATGAAAACATATACTGAGCCAGAACCTCTAAAAAAATTACAAGAACAGATTCAAGCAACTATACAAGAAAAAGAAGAAACCATTCGTTCACAAGATTTTGAAAAAGCAGCAGAATTAAGGGATAAACAACATGAGTTAGAAGCAAAATTAGAAAAAGATAAAAAGAAATGGGAGAATAAAAATAGAAAGCAAATTATGACATTAACAGAAGAAGATATTGCAGAAGTTATAGCTAGATGGACTAAAATTCCAGTACAAAAAATAACAGAAAGTGAAAATGAAAAATTAAAAGATTTAGAGAAAAATTTGCATAAAAGAGTTGTGGGACAAAATGAAGCAGTAGAAGCTGTTGCAAAAGCTATTAGGAGAGGTCGTGTAGGTTTAAAAGACCCTAATAGACCAATTGGATCTTTCTTATTTCTAGGTCCAACAGGTGTAGGAAAAACAGAATTATCTAAAGCATTAGCAGAAGCATTATTTGGTAATGAAGAAGCTTTAGTTCGTATAGATATGTCTGAATATATGGAACCACATTCTATTTCAAAATTAATTGGTTCGCCTCCAGGTTATGTGGGCTATGAAGAAGCAGGACAATTAACAGAAAAAGTTAGAAGACAGCCATATTCTGTAATTTTACTAGATGAAATAGAAAAGGCACATCCAGATGTTATGAATATGTTATTACAAATTTTAGACGATGGTAGATTAACAGATAGTACAGGAAGAACAGTAAACTTTAAAAATACAGTTATTATTATGACATCTAATGTTGGAGCAAGACTTATTACAGACAAAAAGACTTTAGGATTTACAGCAGGTGACGAAGAAAAAAATAAACAAGAACAAAAAGACTATGAAGATACTAAAAAAGAAGTTATGGCAGAACTTAAAAAACAATTTAGACCAGAATTTATCAATCGTATTGACGAAATTATTGTATTCCATAAATTGCAAAAAGAAGAATTGAAACAAATTATAGACATTATGTTAAAAGAAGTACAAAATAGATTACAAGCAAATGGTATGAAAGTAGAAATAGCAGATGAAGTTAAAGAAAAAGTATTAGAACAAGGTGTAGATGTAACTTATGGAGCACGTCCATTAAAAAGAGCAATTCAAAGTATGATAGAAGATAAAATTGCAGAAGCTATTTTAGATGGAAAGATAAAAAAAGGAAAAACAGCAAAAATAATAGTCAATACAGAAAATAAAATTGAAATTAAATCAGAATAGAAGAAAGGGAAAATAATCCCTTTCTTTTGTTCAATTGGAAAGAAAAAGATGCATAAAATAAAAAAATATTGTGAAAACTAAAAAAAAAAAGAGAGTTTTTCTTGCTATTTTTTTTATCTTATTGTATGATAGTATAAGTAAAAATATAAGTACGAAATAGGAGAAGGGAGCTAGAATAGGAATGAAAAAGATAGTAGCTATTTTTACCATATTATTTTGCTTAATAGGAAGTACAGCAGTTTTTGCTACTGATACAGGAAATGCACAAACCAATAATTTAATAGATCAAGTAACTAGGGAAGATAATGAAACAGTAAGCAAACTAGTGGATATGAAAAAAAATGAAGAAAAATCATTAGAACAATATAAAATTGATTATGGTTCAGATTCCTATGGATTTGCAGCCTATTTGTTACATAAGGTACAAATATATAGCATACCATTTTGTTTTATAGGTATAGCACTTAGTGCAATTTATCAATATGTAATTGGTATTAGAAAATTAGACGTAAGGGATAAAGGCTTTAATGTCATGATAGCAATTGTTACTTTATTTATTATTGCACAAGTATTACCTTTAATATTTGCTATTGTAGTTAAAGGTTGGGGGGTATAACGAATGAAAGTTTTATTTGCAGTAAGTAATGAAAGTATTTCAGAGGCAATTATAAAAAAATATCAGCAAACATATAAAGAAATTATATCTAGTAAAAATGTTTATTACTTTAATGCAATAATTAAAGAATTACAAAAAGATAAAAGTTACGATAGAATAGTAATTAGTGAAGACTTAGAGCCTTTTGCTAATAATAATTATGAAACCATTGATAATTTTTTATTTGAAAAATTAGATAGTATTAGTGATGAAGCTAGTAATAATCAAGGAGAAGATATTCCTATTATATTAATTGCAGCAGATAGGCGTGCTAAGGGAGAAAATATTCTTGTTAAATTATTTGGAATAGGAATATATAGCGCTTTGATTGGAGACGACAGAAGTATAGACAAAGTATGTAGTTTAATATATAAACCTCGTAGTAAGAAAGAGGCAAAATTGTATTATAAAATTGCTGCAACTGAGGTAGAATACAAGGCAGAAAGTGAAGGAGATGTTAGTGAAGTAGAAATTCAAAACATCTTAGCACACTATAAAAGACTAGGAAAGAATGAAGATAAATACGTAGAAAGCTTTGATAGTATAGCTAATCAATATAATGATCAACAGTTAAAATTAATTATTAAGTTTTTACCATTAAATGTTAAAGCCGTCTTAGAAGCAAATAGCCCAAAATATCAACAATTAATGGCCTTTTCACCATCTTCTTCTAAAACAGCAACTAGTGAAGTAACTGTAAGAAGACGTGGAAGAGGTATTGTAACACAACAACCACAAGCAGAGCAAACAAATGGAATTCAAATAAAATCTATTGTTACAGGAGAAAAACAGACAAGATTAACAAAGCCAGTTGTTATTCCAGGAACTGTACAAGAAAAACCAGTTCAAAAAATAGTACCAACAGCACAAGAAAATATTCAGTCAAACGGACAGGAACAACAAGAAACAATTTTAAGTCAACAAGAATCAATGCAACCTAGTGTAGGTATAGTAGATGAGGTTGTACCTAAAAAGAGAGGAAGGGGAAGACCTAGAAAAGAAGTACCTGCTGAAGAAAATGTAGAGACAGCACAGCCTGTGGGAGATGTAATACCAAAAAGAAGAGGAAGACCTAGAAAAATACCAGTTGAGCCAGTAAATTCAGAAGTAGAAAATGTATTACCAGGATTTGAAAATATTCCGGAACAAAATGAACCTACATTACCAGGTTTTGAGGACTCCTATGAACAAAATACAGCTACATTGCCAGGATTTGAAAGTAACGAGAATGATGGGCTACCAAATTTTGAACAAAATCCTATACAAAATACAAATCATATTATACCAGGAATAGAAGAACAACAAGAAAGCTATGTGCCTAATAATATAGCTCAAAATAACCAATATACATCAACAAATAATATGTATAATGTAAACTATCAAAGACCACAAGACAATGTTCAAAATTTAACGAATTATAATCAAGAACCAAGTGGACAATTACAAAATTTACTATACAGTGGAAATAAAAAAATAGTTGGTTTTGTAGGAACTTCTAAAAATGGAACCTCATTCTTAGTAAATAATTTAGCACAAATATTATCTGCACAAGGAATAAAAACAGCCATTTTAGATTTAACAAATAATAAAAATGCTTATTATATATACACAAAAAATGAGGAACAATTAAGAAAAGTTGCATTTAATTCTATTGATAAGTTATCTCAAGGAGTAGCTCAAGGAATTGTAGTTAATAAGAATTTAGATGTATATACATCTTTACCAGGTGACGAGCAAGAAGAACTTAATGCAGAGGCAGTATTAAGTACATTAGCCAATAATTATGATGTGGTTTTAGCAGATTGTGATTTTAGAACACCATATCATTTTATGGCAAGTATGCAAGAAATTTACTTAGTACAAAGTATGGATGTACTTACAATACAACCACTTACAGCATATTTAAGGGATTTAAAAGCGAAAAACATATTAGATAACCAAAAATTAAGAATTGTTATTAATAAATATACAAAGGTAAGAAGCATTACAGAGAAAACAATTATTGGAGGAATGGCTTTTTATAATGATCCTTCTATGTCTTTTATGACAGAATTATTTAATAGAGAAACTATTCGTTATGTAGTAATTCCTTTTGAAGTAAGTGCATATGCAAAATATTTAGAAGGTTTAGTAAATTGTAGTATAACATTAAATGGATATTCTAAAGATATGATAAATCATTTAGAAAAACTAGCAAATATGGTATATCCACTAATTAGCGAAAAACAAAAATATGGAAAAAATACAAAAAATAAATTTAATTCTTATAATAGTTCATATAATAATGGATTTTCTAATAGTATGAATAACACATTAGATAAAATGAAAAATAACTTCTAAAACAAAAGGGGGCGTCATAACCTTGATAATTGCAGTAATTGTACTGCTAGTAGTCATTATTGTATTTTTGATGATATATAATATGTCTATCCATAAAAAAATAGATGTATTTAAAAACATTAATCAAAAAGTAAAAAGTCTAAACATTTTACAAGAATTTATGAATACTATCAGTGAAGAAACAACAGCTGACGAAAAAATAAAAAAAATTAACGACATAATTATAGAACAATATGATATCAAATATTCTACAATTGTGTCTTATACGGGAACAGAATATAAAATAAAAGCAACAAATGTTGATAGTAAGCATTGGGATACTTTGGCTAATTTGCATAAAGAAGAAATATTTAAAGACAGTATTCAAACTGCAACACCAAAATATATAACAGTAGAGAGAGAGGGAGAAAGACTCCCATATCAAAAATTAGAATTTGGAAGAGCAAAATGTGCCATGTTTTTCCCACTTTATATAGATAATGTTTATGTAGGGTATTGGATTATTGAAAGTGGAAAGCCACATGATTTTGATAATATAGATACTACCGTTTTAGAAGTAGTAAAAAATAATATTATATCTGCACTAAAATCTATAGAAAGACAAGGTGTTATAGAAAATATTGTACGAACAGATTATTTTACAGGGTTAAAATCAGAAGAATATTTATATGGTGAGGGTAAAAGAAAAATGGATGAATTTACCACATCAGCAGTATGTATGTTTAAAATAACCAATATAGTAGATATTAATGAAAATTTTGGAAGACATACAGGAAACGATGTTATTATAGAACTAAGTGATGTTATCAAAGAAAATATATCTTCTGAATACATATTTGTTCGTTATATGGGACCAAAGTTTGTTATTGTATTTCCAGGAGTAGAAGTTAGTGCTGTAGCAGAATTTATGGCAGATATTAAGAAAAAAATAGAAATTATGGAAATTCCTCAGAGCCAAGAAGATAATTTTTATTATGAAGAGGATGAAGATGAAGAACTAAAGGCAGAACCAAAAATTAATGTTGTTATTACTACGTATTATAAAGGAACAGCACTAGAGAGTTTAACAAAAAAATTAGAAGAATATTTAGATAGTTCTGCAGAAACAGAGCATACTATTAATTATATATAAAGGAGGTTTTTTATGGTATCAGATGAAACTATGTTTTTCAAAGTAGAGAAAGATAAAAATAGCAAGACAGAAGAAATAATGGGACAAGTATACCAAGCTTTGAAAGAAAAAGGATATAACCCAGTTAGTCAAATAGTAGGGTATATTTTATCAGGAGATCCAACATATATTACTAATTACAAAGATGCAAGAAATTTAATTAGACAAATAGAAAGAGATGAACTTTTAGAGCAAATGGTGAAAAAATATATAGGGATAGAATAGAGGAAAATATGCGAAAATTGGGAATTGACTATGGTGATAGTAGAGTAGGAATAGCTATTACAGATGCATTGGGAATTACAGTGCAAGGATTAGAGACAATACATCACCATGGAAATGATAAAACTGTACTAAAAAGACTTGAACAAATAGTAGAACAATATGAAATAGATACCTTTGTAATAGGTATGCCTATTAATATGGATGGTACTAAAAGGGAAAGGGTAGAAATAACAGAAAAATTTATTCATAAACTAAAATGTAAATTTCCTAAAATTCAGATATCAACAATAGACGAAAGACTAACTACAGTTGCAGCACATAAAACAATGAACTTTTTAAATGTGAATAAAAGGCAAAAAAGAAATATAGTAGATACTATATCAGCTGAATATATTTTGGAAATGTATATGAAAAAGAATGAAAAAAATTAAGTTTTTAACATTGTAGAAATACAATTTATATAAAAGAAAGGAGAAAAATAATGAAAGAAAACGAGGAAAATAATATTCCAGATGAGGAATTTGATAATATCATTGTATTAAACGATGAAAACGGTGAGGAAGTATCTTTTGAGTATTTAGATTTAATTGAATATGAAGGAGAGGAATATGTAGTACTACTACCAGTAGAAGAAGAGGATGAAGATGAAGCAGGAGAAGTAGTAATACTAAAAATAGAAGATAAAGAGGGAGATACTGATGAAGAATCTTATGTAAGTGTAGATGATGAAGAGGTACTTCAAAAAGTATTTGATATATTCAAAGAAAAATTTAAAGATGACTTTAATTTTATAGATGAAGAATAAAAAAGAAGAAGGTTAGAGGTTAGAAAACTTCTGACCTTTTCTTAAATAAAAGGAGGAACAAGGGATGAAAAATTTAAGTAGTTGGTTAATTGTTATGTTTATGATTATGTATTGGGCTTTTAGAGTGGTAGTAGCTTTTATGGGAAGTATGGATATGGATTTTTTTGTAAAACCATATGATGTTAATATAGAAGTAGCTTTATTATTTGTAGTTATTTTATGTGTGCCATTTATATTTAAAAGAAAATTATGGGCAGGATTAGTATATTTAATTGCTTATGGATGGTACTTAGGAGTTCCAACATTTAATGGAGTTATGAGTATGATTAACGGGGAAACTTTACCAGTAGATACTTTAATGCAATTATTTACAGGGCTAATGGGAATATTAATTGCTATTTTTGCCATTTTTGATATTTTATTTGATAAAAGTAGAAAAGCAAATCCAGTGGACAAAAAAACAGACTGGTTTTATAAAAACAAAGATTTTGATAGAAAATTAGATGAAAGAGCAGATAAAAATAATTATCGTATGTATTAATAGAAGAAAATAAGAACTATAGCAATAAAAATATACTCAACTTTGAAAATTATATAAGGGAGTCAAAAAATATGTTAAAAAAATTAAAAGTAAGTGTTTCTTTAATTGTTTTAGGAGAGGTACTATATTGGGCTTTAGAATATTTTGCTAATACAGATAATAGTATTTTTTCTGAATTACTAACAGGTATTTTACTTGGACTATCAGTAGGTATGAAGTTATTAGGTATTATATTGCTTATCGTTTGTATTGTAAAAACTAATACAGAGGTAACTGAGAAAAAAGATTAAAATATAATAGGCAAGGGATTAGTTGAAAATCGCTTGCTTTTATGTTATTATGTTAAGGAACTAAAAGAAGATAATCATAGTGTAAAAGATTTAATAATTAAAAGTGGTATCAAAGATTCAGCTACCGAGGATTTCTTGGTAACTGCTTCTGATGGGAAAAATATCACATGAAATAGCTTGTGATAAAGCACTAACAGAGTTTGAAAAATATAGAATAAAACAAGATAAATTATATAAATCAGATTTTGATTTATTGTTAGAAGAAGTGGAAAAGCAGGAGAGTGAAAATAATGAGTGAAAGTAAAATGAATATTAACTGGGCGAGATGAATTTATGGAAAAATAGTAAGAAACATTGAAAAATCAACATTTTTTAAAAAATAAATTATTACATATTTTAATTTAAAATAGTAAAGGAGGTAAAGGATGGCAAAGGATTTGATTATTAGAAGTTCCATTGAAGAATTTATTACATTTAAAGTTCAAGAAAAAGATAAAGGTATTCAAGTACGTTATGAAAACGAAACTTTATGGATGACGCAAAAAGCTATGGCTGAGTTGTTTGATGTAGGAAGACCAACAATTACTAAGCATTTAAATAATATTTTTAAAGAAAATGAGTTGGATAAAAATTCAGTATGTTCCATTTGGGAACATACTGCAGAAGACGGAAAAAAATATCAGACAGAGTTTTATAATTTAGATGCAATAATCTCAGTTGGATATAGAGTGAATTCTAAGAGAGCAACACAATTTAGAAGGTGGGCGACACAAGTATTAAAAACTTTTACAATTCAAGGCTATGTATTAGACAAAGAAAGAATGAAAAATGGTTCTTTTATAGATAAGGACTATTTTGAAAAACTATTAGAAGAAATAAGAGAAATAAGATTATCAGAAAGAAGATTTTATCAAAAAGTAACTGATATTTATGCTACAAGTATTGATTATGATCCAAAATCTCCTATATCAATAGACTTCTTTAAGAAAGTACAAAACAAAATGCATTATGCAGTATCTCATCAAACAGCAGCAGAAATAATTTATAGTAGAGCTGATTCAGAAAAAGAACATATGGGACTTACTAATTGGAAGAATTTTCCTAACGGCAAGATAATGAAATCAGATGTAACTATTGCTAAAAACTATTTAAATAATGAAGAAATAAGAGATTTAGAAGGGATTGTAAGTGCATTTTTAGAATTGGCAGAGAATAGAGCAAGAAGACATATACCAATGACTATGGAAGATTGGGCAACCAGAATTGATAAATTTTTATTATCAGATGATAGAGATATATTAAAAGATGCTGGTAAAATATCACATGAAATAGCTTGTGATAAAGCACTAACAGAGTTTGAAAAATATAGAATAAAACAAGATAAATTATATAAATCAGATTTTGATTTATTGTTAGAAGAAGTGGAAAAGCAGGAGAGTGAAAATAATGAGTGAAAGTAAAATGAACATTAACTGGT
>CALWZX010000009.1 GCA_944386125.1 uncultured Clostridia bacterium
CAAGAGTGGATGAAAATAATGAAAAACTCTATCATGACAACAGGTGGAAGATTTAGTACACAAAGAATGGTAATAGATTATATTCAAAATTTATATATGCCAATGGCAGATAATTATAAAGAATATTATACTAGTTTAGAAAAAGTAACAGAACTAGAAGCTTGGAAACAAGAAATTTATAGAAATTGGCCAAATGTTAAAGTACAAAATTTAGAAGAACCAGAAAATTTGACTGTTGATGCAGGAAATACAATGCAAGTAAAATGCAAAGTAAAAATACCAGGGTTAATGCCAGAAGATGTAGAAGTACAGGTATATTTTGGAAGAGTAAAAGAAAATGGAGTTATGGAAAAAATATCTGTTACACCTATGGAACGCATAAGAGCAGATAGTCAATATGAAACAGATGCAGGGGAATTTATTTACGAAGCTAACATCAATTTTACAACAGGCGGAGAATATGGTTATACCTTTAGAGTATTACCAAAAAATAAAATGATTTTAGATAATGAAAATTTAGACTTATTAAAATGGGTAGAAGCATAAAAAGAAAATGAAGGGGAATACTGTTTCGCAAGGATAAGAAACTTATTCCCTTTGTTTATGAAAGGATGGCATTATGTTACAATTAAAAAATATAAAAAAAGACTATATATCAGGAGATAGTATAGTTCATGCTTTAAAAGGAATTAGTATTAATTTTAGAAAGAGTGAATTTGTTTCTATTTTAGGGCAAAGTGGATGTGGAAAAACAACACTTTTAAATATTATTGGAGGATTAGATAGATATACAAGTGGAGATTTAATTATTAATGGAATTTCTACCAAAGAATATCAAGATAGAGATTGGGATGTATACCGTAATTACACAATTGGTTTTGTATTTCAAAACTATAATTTAATTCCCCATCAAACAGTACTTTCTAATGTGGAACTTGCATTAACCTTATCGGGTGTTTCAAAAGAGGAAAGAAGAAAAAAGGCAATAGAAGCTTTAAAAAGCGTAGGCTTAGAAGAGCAAATACATAAAAAACCAAATCAACTTTCTGGTGGGCAAATGCAAAGAGTAGCTATTGCAAGAGCCTTAGTTAATAATCCAGACATTATTTTGGCAGATGAACCAACAGGGGCTTTGGACACTAAAACAAGTGTACAGATTATGGAAATATTAAAAGAGATTTCTAAAGAAAAGTTAATTATTATGGTTACGCATAATCCAGAATTGGCAGAAAAATATTCTTCAAGAGTTATCAAAATACTAGATGGGCAAATTACAGATGATTCTAATCCTTATGAAATAGAGCAAAAAGCAAAAAAAGAAAAAATAACCAAAAGAACATCTATGAACTTTTTAACAGCTTTATCTTTAAGTAAAAATAACTTAATTACGAAGAAAGGAAGAACAATTTTAACAGCTTTTGCTGGAAGTATAGGAATTATAGGAATCGCCTTAATTTTATCCCTTTCTAATGGAGTACAAAATTATATAAAAAGAGTAGAGGAAGACACCCTTTCTTCTTATCCTATTACAATAGAAAAATCAACAATAGATATGTCTAGTATGATGGAAATGTTTGTCAATGATGAAGAAGAAAAAACACAGCATGAAGAAGGAAAAATATATTCACGAGATATTATGAATGGCATGATGAGTACCATTTCTAATAAAATTCAAAGTAATAACTTACAAGAATTTAAAAAGTATATAGAAACGCCCAATAATTCAATTCAAGAAAACACAAATGCAATACAATATGGTTATGACTTAGAACTAAATTTATATAAAGAAGATACTAGTAATGGAGTAGTGCAAGTTAATCCAAGTACAGTTATGGAAAAAATGGGAATGGGCGAAATGGCAAACATGCAATCGTCATCCTCTTTTGGTAATATGAGTGTTACTTCCACAAATGTATGGCAAGAAATGCTAGATAACGAGGAGTTAGTTCATAGCCAATATGAAATTTTGCAAGGAAAGTGGCCAGAAAATTATAATGAAGTGGTATTAATTGTAGATGAAAATAATGAAATTAATGATTATACATTATATACATTGGGGTTAAAAAATCAAAATGAGATTGAAAAAAATATGCAGAAAATAGAAAATAATGAGCCGATTGAGGAAAATGAGCAAACTAGTTACACCTATGAGGAGTTGCTAAACTTATCGTATAAATTATTACTAAATAGTGATTATTATCAAAAACAAAATGGTATGTGGATAGATAAAAGTGAAGACGAAACATATATGAAACAAAAAATAGCTGAGGCACCAACAATAAAAGTAGTAGGTATTGTAAAGCCAAGTACACAAAGTGTAGCTACTTCTTTAAATAGCGGAATAGGATATACAAAAGAGTTAAAAGAATATGTTATACAAAAGTCGAATGAAGCAGAAATCGTAAAAGAGCAAAAGGAAAATCCAGAAATCAATATTTTTACTAATATGAATTTTCCTACAGAAGAAGAAAATAGTAGTTTTACTTATGATTCATTATCTGCTCAGCAAAAGGCATATATGCAAACATTAAGTGGTGAAGAAATAGCAGCTTTAATGGAAGCTTATACAGAAAATAGGAATGCAAGCTACGAAAAAAATTTACAAAAGTTAGGTGCAATTAATTTAGATGAGCCAACAAGCATTTCTTTATATGCTAAAGATTTTGAAAGCAAAGAAAAATTAGCAAGCGCTATTGAAGCATATAATCAAGAGCAAACAGATGCAGGAAAAGATGAAAATGTGATTAATTATACAGATATTGTAGGAGTTATGATGAATTCTGTAAGTTCTATTATTGACATAGTAAGTTATGTATTAATTGCTTTTGTGGCAATTTCGTTAATTGTTTCTTCCATTATGATAGGAATTATTACGTATATCTCAGTATTAGAAAGAACAAAAGAAATTGGAATATTACGTGCTATTGGTGCATCGAAAAAAGATATTTCACGAGTATTTAATGCCGAAACATTTATTGTGGGATTAGTGGCAGGATTATTAGGAATAGGAATAACTTTACTATTATTAATACCAATTAATGCCATTATTCAAAGCTTAACAGGAATTACAGGGATTGCTTCTTTACCAGTAGTAGGAGCTATTGTATTAGTAATCATCAGTATGCTTTTAACAATGATTGCAGGATTAATACCTTCTAAAATGGCAAGTAAAAAAGACCCAGTAGAAGCATTAAGAACAGAATAAAATCCAAAAGATAATCTACTTACAAAAAATAAGTAGATTATCTTTTTTGCAAAAAAAGAATAGTCATATTTTTGTACTTCTTTAATATATATTAATAAAGTTTAACAGACAAACAGGTAATTTTTTTGAAGGAGGTATATATTTTAATGGAGGAGAACTTACAATTATATGAAGATATAGCAAAGCGAACAGAAGGTGACATATATGTTGGAGTTGTTGGACCAGTACGTACAGGAAAATCTACATTTATTAAACGTTTTATGGACTTATTAGTTATTCCTAACATAGAAAATGAATATAAAAGAGAAAGAGCATTAGATGAATTACCACAAAGTGCATCAGGAAGAACAATTATGACAACTGAACCAAAATTTATTCCTAATGAAGCTGTAGACATCACAATGGGGGAACACTTAAAATTAAAAGTAAGATTAGTAGATTGTGTAGGATATCTAGTAAATAATGCAATAGGTTATTTAGAAGATGATATGCCAAGAATGGTAAAGACACCTTGGAGTGATGAAGAAATTCCCTTTGAACAGGCAGCAGAAATAGGTACTAAAAAAGTAATTGAAGAACATTCTACTATTGGAATTTTAATTACAACAGATGGAAGTATTACAGATATTCCAAGAGAAGATTATGTAGAGGCGGAAGAAAGAGTAGTAAGAGAATTAAAAAGTTTAAATAAGCCATTTATTATGTTATTAAATTCTGCAGATCCACAAGCAGAACAAACTATCTCACTTGCTAAAAATTTGGAAGAAAGATATGGAATATCAGTACTACCTACGGATTGTTCTACACTAACGATAGAAGACATACATATGATATTTAGCAAAATTTTATATGAATTTCCAATTGAAAGAATTAATTTTAATTTTCCTAGATGGACCAATGGATTAGAAGAAACACATTGGCTAAAACAAGAATTATACAAAGAAGTAAAAGAAGCTTTCCAAGATATTCGCTTATTAAAACAAATTGAAACATCTGTAGGAAGGATTCAAAAAACAGAAATTATACAAAAAACAAGAGTAGAAGAGATCCTGCTAGGTACAGGATGTGTGAATATCTCTGTGGAATTAAAAGAAGAATTATTCTATCAAATATTGACAGAAATTTCAGGAGTAGAAATCCATAATGAAGGGGATTTATTCTCTACCATTAATGTGTTAGCAAAAAGTAAAAAAGAATATGATAAAATTGCTTATGCTCTAGAAGAGGTTAAAGCAAAAGGATATGGAATTGTAACACCTTCAATGGATGAATTAATTTTGGATGAACCAGAAATGGTAAAACAAGGTTCTCGTTTTGGTGTAAAATTGAAAGCAAGAGCACCATCTATTCACTTAATCAAAACAGAAGTAGAAACAGAGGTATCACCTATTGTAGGAAGCGAAAAGCAATCAGAAGAATTAGTTAATTATTTACTTTCTGAATTTGAAACAGATCCGCAAAAAATTTGGGAATCTAATATCTTTGGAAAGAGTTTGCATGAGCTTGTTAATGAAGGGTTACAAAATAAATTATCCAAAATGCCAGAAGATGCTCAAATGAAGCTACAAGAAACCTTAGAGAGAATTGTTAATGAAGGAAGTGGAGGATTAATTTGTATTATATTATAAGAAAAGAGGGGCTTTGCCTTATGTGCATTTTGCTTCGCAAATATGTACGAACTAAGGAAACTTAACCTTGTTGCTCCGAAAATTGCTAGCGAAATTTCCTATACAATAAAAAAATCTCTAAACTAGAGATTTTTTTGATTTTATAAAGAAATAATATCTTCCATTGAATAAAAACCATTGGGTTGTCCAACTAAAAATAATGCAGCTTTTAATGCACCTTCTGCAAACACTTTTCGAGAATAAGAAGTATGAGTAATGGATAAAGTTTCATTTTCTCCCATAAATTGTACAGTATGTTCACCTACAATATTTCCTCCACGAATAGAAGAAAAACCAATTTCATTTTTAGAGCGTTTTTCTTTTTTTAGATGTCGATCGAATTCATAAGTATGTTTTATATTGAGTACTTCATTAATTTTATCAGCCAATAATAAAGCTGTTCCGCTAGGACTATCAATCTTACGATTATGATGTGATTCAATAATTTCAATATCTGTATTTTGTAGATTTTTTGCAGCTAACTCTAAAAGTTTTCCCATAAGAAAAATATCAAAAGACATATTAGCAGATTGAAATACAGGAATTTGTTTAGAAAATTCCATTATTTTATTTTTTTCTTCTTCTGAAAAGCCTGTAGTAGCAATAACAATAGGAATATGTTTTTCTTTAGCATATGTTAACATTTGAAAAGTAGCAATAGGAATAGAAAAGTCAATAATCACATCTGGCTTTTCAGAATTTTTTACTAATTCTTCTACACTTGTATATACGGTAAAGGGAAATCTACCGGTATTTTCTTTATCGAAACCACCCCATAAAGAGCAATTTTCAAATTGATCGATTGTTTCAATAACTTCTTGTCCCATTTTTCCATTACAACCACTAACTAAAATTTGTATCATAATATAACCTCCATGGATAAGAGCCTTTTTAGGCTCTTATGCTAAAATTTTTTCATTTCTTCAATTAATTGTTTTTCTTTTTCTGCACTCATAGGAATTAAAGGCAAACGTGGGTCTCCAAAATGATATCCTTTATAATTTAATGCAGCCTTTACAGGAATAGGATTCACTTCAGAAAATAGAGCCTGAATTAAAGGTAAAGCATGTAATTGTTTTTTTGTAGCATCAAGAATTCTTCCTTCTAAGAAATCATAGACTAAGTCATGGGTAAATTGAGGTTCAATATTGGATAATACAGAAATAACTCCCAGTCCACCAAGAGAAAGAATAGGTACAATCTGATCATCGTTACCAGAATAAATCATAAGGTTATCTTTACATAGTGCAGCAATTTCAGCAACTTGAGAAATATTTCCTGATGCTTCTTTAATAGCAACAATATTTTCTATTTTAGAAAGCTCTAAGCAAGTTTCAGGTGTGATATTTACACCTGTTCTACTAGGCACATTATATAAAATAATAGGAATAGAAATACTTTTACTAATTGCTTGGTAATGAGCGACTAACCCTTTTTGTGTTGTTTTATTATAGTAAGGAGTTACAATTAACACTCCATCGGCTCCAATACTTTCTGCATATTGCGATAAAGAAATAACATTTGCTGTACAATTACTACCTGTACCTAGAATAACAGGAACACGTTTATGTACTGTATCAATAGCAAATTTCATTGTTTTTCTTCTTTCTTCATCTGTCATAGTAGCACTTTCTCCTGTAGTGCCACAAACAATTAAGGCATCTACATGATTTGCAATTTGTTCTTCTATTAGTTTTCCAAATTCTTCAAAATTTACTCCTGTATCTGTAAAAGGAGTAGCAATGGCAGTTCCACAGCCTTTAAATAATATTTTTTTCATTATAAATCCTCCTCAATCATTTTTTCTACAATTTGAATAGCATTACTTGCAGCACCTTTTCGTATATTATCTGCCACTACCCATAAATTAACACCGGAATCTACGCTTTTATCACGGCGAATTCTACCAACAAAAACTTCATCATGGCCGTCAGAAGCACTTGCAAGGGGGTAAGGCATATCAGTATTTTCTTGTGAATTTTGAACAACAACTCCTGGAGCTGTTTCCAAAGTATGAATAAGATGTTTTAATTCAAAATCTTTTTCAAATTCGACATTAATCGATTCACTATGACAATTAAAAACTGGTACACGTACAGTAGTTGCTGTTATTTTTAAGTTAGGATGTTTTAAAATTTTACGTGTTTCATTAATCATTTTTTCTTCTTCTTTTGTATAACCATTCTCTAAAAAGCTATCTATATGTGGCAGGCAATTGTTAAAAATAGGATAAGGAAACTTCTGTAAATAAGAGGTATCTTTGTTATCAGGAGAAGTTATATATTGATGAATTCCTTGTCTTAAATCTTCAATACCACGAATACCAGCACCAGATACAGCTTGATAAGTAGAATATACAATTCTTTTAATATGATACTCATCATCTAAAGGCTTTAAAGCAACTACAGCTTGGATAGTAGAACAGTTTGGATTAGCAATAATACCGTGATGATTTGCTATTTCTTCTGGATTAACTTCTGGTACAACTAGAGGTACAGTAGGATCCATACGAAAAGCGCTACTATTATCAACAACAATGCAACCTTTTGATGCAGCAATAGGAGCATATTTTTTAGAAATATCTCCGCCAGCAGAAAATATAGCAAAGTCAAAACCTTCGTCAAAAGAATTTTCTGTTAATTCTCGTACAACATAATCCTTTCCCATAAATTGCAAGGTCTTTCCACTAGACCTTTTAGACGCAAAAAGAACATACTCTGCAATAGGCAATTGTTTTTCTTCTAATACCTTCAGAGCTGTTCTTCCAACTACGCCAGTAGCTCCCACTATGGCTAATTTGTAATTTTTCATAATATTCATCCTTTCAGCTATAAAAATAGCAATGAAAAGTAAAATATAGAATATAATTATATTCTATATCATCATTGTTATTATATGATAAACTGAGTAAAAAGTGAAGAGGTTACACTTTTTTTCTTCTCAATTTTGGAATAAAATTTTCTGCAAATTTATACTTATTACGATTTTTAATATAAAATAAACCAAGTATGGAGAAAACAAAAGCCCCTATAAAATTAACTAATAAATCTTTCATGGTATCTATGATACCGATATCTAAATATCCGTTCTGAATTGTAGTTGCAATCGCATTTCCTTGTGCATCTTCACCATAAATCATTGTTTTTTCGATATTATCTATTTTCACAGGAACATTCTTTTCTTCGGGGTTAAGAGCTACTGAAGAAATAGAACTTACAATTCTATCTTTTTGCATATCTGTTTGCAAAAGTGTATCTGCTCCAAATTCGAAAAATTCCCATAGTACACCAATTGTCATAGAAAAACAGAAAGCAACAATGGCAACAAAAATAGGAGATAAATTAAAGGAGAGTTTTTCATTTTGATTTAAAATATCTATCATAGAAAAACCAATGGCAGCACATAAGAAACCATTTAGGGTATGCAAAATAGTATCCCAATATTTAAAAATGCCATAAAAGTTTTGAATTTCTCCTAAAATTTCTGCGGAAAATATAAATAATAAAATAATTGATTCTAAAACATTGGGTAAGGAAATATGCAATGTTCTATCTATTAAATAAGGGAGTGTAAAAAGTATTAAAGTAAGAACGCATAAGAATACACTATCCCAGTTTCCTTGCAATAATTGTAATACAAGGCATATAATCACAAGAATTCTTAAAGTGATATATATCCAAAAAGTAGACTTTTTGTTTTCTTTATAAAAGTCTCGAATTTGTCTGAAAAATTGAAACATACTAACACCTCTCATTTTTATTGTATAACATATATCAAAAAATATACGAAAAGTCAATGTATGTAGAAAGATTAAAGGTGTCATAGAAAAGTAATATAAATGTAACCAAAATGTAATAGAATTAACCAAAAGAATAATATATAATATAAGAAGTATAAAAGGATAAAAAAAGAGAAAACTAAAGGAAAAGGAGAGTTATAAATATGTATCAAGTAAAAAAAGAAGAAGCAGTAACATTAATAGCTTTAGTGGTAACCCTTGTAATTTTAATCATCCTCGCAGCAGTTAGTATCAATATGGTATTAGGAGACCAAGGAATATTTAAGAAGGCACAAGAGGGGGCCAACTCTATGCATGATGCTGAGGTAAATACGCAAATAGGATTTAATAGTATAACTGATGAAATAGAACAAGCATTACAAGGAAATAATAATCAAAATCCAGAATTAAGACAAGATACTCCAAATGTCCCAAAACAAATAGACGGAATGACACCAATTAAATTTACAGAACCAACAGATAGCCAAATGGGAACTGTAGAAGAAACAACATGGGATGATAATACTTGGTATGATTATAGTCAAAGCAAATGGGCAAATACAAAAAGCGCAGATGGAAGTATGTGGGTATGGATACCAAGATATGCCTATAAAATTACTTACAACAATCCAGAAAATAAATCAGAAGGTGGAACAATAGATGTAAAATTCTTAGAAGGAACATCGGATAATTATTATGAAAATGGAGAACTAAAAACAGCAAAAAGGCAGACAACAACAGATGAAATAGTGGACACAACAACAGATTATTATCTACATCCAGCTTTTACTAATGAAACCAGTATCAATTTTGCCAATGGAGGTTGGGATAGTGAGCTTACAGGAATGTATGTAGCCAAATTTGAGGCGGGATTTCCAGAAGGAAATAACACTACAGCAAGCGTAAAAAGCTCACAGAGTTATACACAAAATACCTCGTATGTAGCTGCAATAGAAGCAGGATCTAATAATAATGAAACAATAGCAGCAAGAAACTGGTTAGATGGAATATATGAAGAAACAGAGACAAAAATTAGTTATCCGGTATTTCAGCCATTAACCTATAGTATGAATTATATCAATATGAATGATGCATATAATATCTGTAGAGCAATGAATGAAAGTGGAAATATATATGGATTTAAAACAAACTCATCAGACACGCATTTAATGAAAAGTAGTGAGTGGGGAATGATAAGTTATTTAAGTTATAGTCAGTATGGAACAAAAGGACAAAATATAGCTATTAATAATGCAAACTTAAATAGTGGCGGTCAAGCAAGAACAGTACAAGCGGGAAAAAATGGAGTAGATAGTGTATATGGAATAACAGGTATGACACAAGGTGTAACCGATGGAGAAGAAATTGTAGTCAAAATAGAGGAAATAAAAGTTTTACAAGGAAACACTCCAACAGCTACAGGAAATATGTATGCATGGAATCAAAAAGGAGGAATAAAAGCTTCAAGTACAGGAAATATGACAGGAGTATATGATTTGGCAGGAGGAGCATGGGAAAGAACAAGCGGTTATATAGCCAATGAACATGAAAATTTATCAAAATATGCAAAATCCATGACATATAATGAGGATGTATTAAAAACAGTCAGTACAAAATATACGACAATTTATCCACATGATACTCAAATAGATAAACCAGAAGAAGCAAATAATACTGACAATTTAGATACAGCAAGTAATGCAAATTATATAAAAAATACACAGATTTATGGAGACGCTATTAGAGAAATTTCTACCCAAGGTACAGGAATGACCTCGTGGGAAGAAGATTACTCAGTTTATACAGGATTATTTGGAATTCTAATGTATAGAGGAGGAAGCTATTGTGATGAAAAGGTAACTGGAAGGTTCTGTTTTGCACGTGCTACAGGAAATAATAATTATGATGATGGTTTCCGCACAGTAGTTGTACCAATAAGTTAAAGTACAAATTCCAAAATGATTATATAGAAAAATAAAGTAGTACAAAAATGTATTACTTTATTTTTCTATATTGCATTTATAAGAAAGTATCGATATAATAAAGGCAAACAAAAAAAGGAGGGATTTTTTTGAAAATACAAGACATAGAAGAATTAAAACAAATAGCAAATCATATTCGTATAGAAGCAATCAAACAAGTATATAAAGCACAATCTGGACATCCAGGAGGTTCTCTTTCAATAGCAGATATTTTGGCAGTATTATATTTCAATCAAATGAATATTAATGAAAAAGAGCCTAATAATCCACTTCGTGATAGATTTATTTTATCCAAAGGACATTGTTCTCCAGCTTTATATGCAGTACTTGCAGAACGAGGATACTTTGATAAAAAAGAATTAGAAAGTTTTCGAACAATAGAAGGAAAATTACAAGGGCATCCAGATATGACAAAAGTTCCAGGAGTAGATATGACGACAGGATCTTTAGGACAAGGTTTATCAGTCTCTAACGGAATGGCATTAAATTCTAAACTAAATCATGATGGTTATCGAGTATATTGTCTATTAGGAGATGGAGAAATAGAAGAAGGACAAGTATGGGAAGCTGCAATGACTGCTAATAAATATCATTTAGATAATTTATGTGTAATTGTAGATAATAATCATTTGCAAATAGATGGAGACATTAAGAATGTAAAAGGGCTAGAAAACATAGAAGATAAGTGGAATAGCTTTGGTTTCCATACGATTAGTATTAATGGTCATGATATACAGCAAATCATAGATGCTTTTGAAACAGCTAAGATGACAAAAGGAAAACCAACTGCTATTATAGCAAAAACGATTAAAGGAAAAGGGGTATCCTATATGGAAAATAATGTAGCATGGCATGGGAAAGCTCCAAATGATGAAGAATATCACATTGCTATGAGAGAATTAGGTGAAGAATAGGAGGAAAAAATTTTGAATATACAAATCAATTATGAAAATAAAAAAGCTACTAGGCAAAGTTATGGTGAAGCTTTAAAAGAATTAGGAGAGAAAAATCCGAATATTGTTGTATTAGATGCAGACCTTTCAGGAGCAACAAAGACTTCTGTTTTTGCTAAAGCATTTCCAGAACGCTTCTTTAATATAGGAATTTCCGAACAAGATTTAATGGGAACTGCTGCAGGTTTTGCAACTTGTAACAAAATTCCATATGCTAGTACATTTGCTATGTTTGCAGCTGGAAGAGCATATGACCAAATTCGTAATAGCATATGTTATCCAAATTTAAATGTGAAGATTTGTGCAACACATGCGGGAATTACAGTAGGAGAAGATGGGGCAACACATCAAATGTTAGAAGATATTAGTATGATGAGAACACTTCCTAATATGACAGTCATTTCTCCATCAGACGATGTACAAACAAAATGGGTAATAGAAGAAATATCTAAAATCAATGGACCAGTGTATGTAAGACTTGCAAGGTTAGAAACACCTACAATATATAAAGAAGCAGATTTTACTATAGGAAAAGGAGTACAAATAGGAGAAGGCACAGATGCTAGTATTATTGCAACAGGAGTAACTGTAATAGAGGCAATCAAGGCAAAAGAAGAATTAGAAAAACAAGGAATTTTTGTAAGAGTAATTGATATGCATACAATTAAGCCAATAGATAAAGAGTTAATTATCAAATGTGCTAAAGAAACGAAAAAAATTATAACAATTGAAGATCATAGTAGTATAGGTGGTTTAGGTAGTAGTGTATGTGAAGTTCTTGCAGAAAATTATCCTGTAAAAGTAATAAGAATGGGTATACCAGATACTTTTGGAAAATCAGGAAAAGCAGAAAAATTAATGGAATACTTCCATATAACAAGTCAAGATATTATACAAAAAGTTTGTGGAGTGTAATATTACACTCTTTTTTGTAATGTGAATTTTTTGTAAATTTTGAAAAAATAAAAAAAGAAGAAAAAACTCTATAAATCAACAATATTGGATAAAATTACTTATTTTTTTCCAAAAAAAACTATTGCAATTCTTTTTATTTATTGTTATGATAAGGAAGAAAATAAAATTGCATAAGTATATTAAAATAAGAAACAATCGAAGAAATAAGGAGCAAAATAGAATGATAGAATTTAGAAATGTAAGTAAGACATATAGTACTGGTACAGAAGCAGTACATAATGCCAATTTTAAAATAGAAAAAGGGGAATTTGCTTTCTTAGTAGGTGCTTCAGGGTCAGGAAAATCAACATTAATAAAAATGATATTGAAAGAAGAAAATCCTACTTCAGGAAATATTATTATTAATGGAAAAGATACCACTTTTTTAAAACCAAAGAGGGTTCCTTACTTAAGAAGAAGTATGGGAGTAGTATTTCAAGACTTTAGATTGTTACCAGATAAAACAGTGTATGATAATGTAGCTTTTGCTATGTATATAGTAAGAGCAACACCAAAACATATTCGTAGACAAGTACCTATGGTACTTTCCTTAGTGGGATTAAGTGGAAAAGCAAAAATGTATCCTAATGAATTATCTGGAGGAGAGCAACAAAGAGTTGCTCTAGCAAGAGCTTTAGTAAATAATCCATCCATGTTAATTGCAGATGAACCAACAGGAAACTTAGATCCTGATACAGCATGGGATATTATGACTTTATTAAATGATATCAACATGAGAGGAACAACGGTAGTTGTAGCAACACATGCTAAAGATATTGTAGATAGGATGAAAAAAAGAGTTATTCAAGTTGATAAAGGCATAATTGTTAGAGATGATAAAAAAGGTGGTTATGATAGTGAAATATAGCGTATTAGGATATTTAATAGGAGAAGGATTTAGAAATACATTTAAAAATAAAAAATCAACAGGTGCATCCATAGCAATTATGTGTGCAACTATGCTTATATTTGGCTTATTCTTCTTAATTGGAGAAAATGTTAATCATATGGTCAAAGAAGTAGAAAATGAACAAGGCATGTCAGTTTTTTTAGATAGAGATACAACAGACGAACAAATACAGCAAATAGGAGACCAAATAAAGGCATTGCCTAATGTAGCAAAAGTAACCTTTGTTTCTAAAGAAGAAGGATTAAACTCTATGAAACAAAGATTAGGTGAGGCAGTTGTTAAAGGATTTGAAGAAGACAATCCATTATCGGATTCTTTTGCTGTAAATTTAACAGATTTATCTAAAGCTGAAGAAGTAAAAGCTCAAATAAAGCAAATAGACAAAGTAAAGAATGTAGAATTAAGGTCTGATGTTATTAATAAATTAATGAATATTGCTAATGGAATACAAATTGTTTCTATTGTTATTCTAGCATTATTGATTATTATTTCTATATTTATTATAGCAAATACAATTAAACTTACTGTTCATGCAAGAAGAAAAGAAATTTCTATTATGAAATATGTAGGAGCAACAAATGGGTTTATTCGTTGGCCTTTCATTGTAGAAGGTATAATAATTGGTATTATTTCAGTAATGATTTCTATATTAATTGTAGGTGTAAGTTATACATATATTACCAATAATGTATTGGCTACTTCACTTTCTGAATTACAGGTAAGCTATACGTTATTAACTTTCTCAGATATGTTCCCATTAGTACTTACTGTATATCTAGGCATCGGTATTGGCATTGGTGTATTAGGTAGTGTCATTTCTATGAGAAAATATCTAGAAGTATAAGATAAATAATTGATAAACGAAAGGAATGTAAAATATGAAACGAAAGATTTTATCTGTTTTATTAATCGTCATTTTATTGACTAGTGTAACATGTTCTATATTTGCCTATTCACAAGCAGACTTAGATGCTATTCAAGCTCAAATTGATGAAAAGAAAGCTGAAAAAGAAGAAGTAGGAACAGAGTTAGATGGAACACTTGCAGAAATTGAAGCACTAGATGTATTAATCAACCAAAGCCAAGCAGAATTAACCAGTTTACAAGAACAAATTACTAATTTAGAAAGTTCTATAGCACAAAAAGAAGCTGAACTAGTTCAAAAACAACAAGAATATGATGAAAGCTATAAGTTATTACAGGAAAGATTAGTAGTTATGTATGAAAGAGGAGATATTTCTTACTTAGAAATTTTATTAAATTCTACAAGTATGATAGACTTCTTGAATAACTATAATTCTTTATCCCAATTAGTAGAGTGTGACAAAGAATTATTAGAAACCATAGAAAAACAACAAAAAGAAATAGAGCAAAGTAAAACAGATTTAGAGAACGAAAAAGTAGAAGTAGAAACAGCAAAGGCAAAAGAAGAGCAAAAATCAGTAGAATTACAACAACAAAGAACAGATAGAGAATCAAAAGCAGCATCTCTAAATGCAGAAGAGCAAGCTATACAAGCAGAAATTGACCAATACCAGGCTAATATGGAATCTATTAATCGAGCAATTGAAGAAGCAATTCGTAAAGCTGAAGAGGAAAGAAAAAAACAAGAAGCAGCAAGTAATGGAGGAAGCTCTTCAAGACCAAGTACAGGTGCTAATTATGATGGAAGTTTTATCGTGCCTTGTGATTGTAGAATAGTAACATCTACAGTAAAAAAAAGATGGGGAAGATGGCATAAAGGACTAGATATAGGAGCTAGATATGAGCCAGTATATGCATCTGCACCAGGCTATGCATATAATGCAACAAATCCGGGAGGTTATGGTACATATATTATCATCATTCATAATAATGGATATATCACTTTATACGCTCACTTAGATAGTAGTCATATTTATGATGGGCAATGGGTAGAACAAGGAGAAACTATTGCAACATCGGGAAATTCGGGAGGAAGTACAGGTCCACACCTACATTTTGAAATAAGAAAAGCATCTTCATTCTCTGATTTCTTTAATAGTGATTTCTTAGACCCATTAGACTTTTTACCAGATGTATTCACATTTGCAGCAGGAGCAACAGATGCTTCATAAGTAAATATAAAAGGAGGTAAGCAAGAATGAAATATAAAAAATTACTAAAAGTTATTGTAGTATTAGCAATTTTTCTCATGAATTCCTGCTTATTTTCTTTCGTAAAAGTAAATGCAGAAACATTAGAAGAAGAACAAAGTAAAGTACAAGCTCAAAAAAATGAAGCAGAACAAAAACTAACATATGTACAAGAAGAATTATCAACAAGTGTTGTAAAAATACAAGAATTAGATGATGCGATTAACAAAGCAGAAACGGAAATTGCTTCATTAGATACACAGCTACAAGAAATGCAAGTTAAAATTGAAGAAAATAATAAAAAATTAGAAGAAGAACAAAAAAAGTACGAAGAAAATAAGAAACTATCAGAAGAACGTTTGGTAGTTATGTACGAAACAGGAGAAATATCTTTTTTAGAAGTATTATTAGATTCTAATGGAATCATAGATTTTTTAAATAACTACTATTCTTTAAGACAATTAGTGGAAATGGATATAGAATTATTAGATACTATTGAACAAGAAAAAAACAACATAGAAAAAGTAAAACAAGAATTAGAAGAACAAAAGTCTAATTTAAAAGTATTACGTGCAAAACAACAACAAACTTATGTAACAATGGAAAATAATAAGGTTATACAACAAAGCTATATGAATAATTTATCAGAAGAAGAAAAAACATTACAAGAACAAATTCAAGCCTATAAAGAAGAAGAACAAAGAATTGAAAACTTAATTTTATTAGCTTCTAACCAAGAATATTCTGGAAATTATACAGGCGGAGTTATGCTATGGCCTATAGGAAAGAGTGGTACATATATTACTTCTCCTTATGGAAGTAGAGAACATCCTATACAAGGTGTCATTAAAAATCATACAGGAATAGACATAGGAAATGCAGGATTTGGAGCTCCAGTAATTGCAGCAGCAGATGGAGTAGTTACCATGGCTGGTTGGTATGGAGGCTATGGAAATTGTGTTATGATTAATCATGGAAATGGTATATCTACATTATATGGACATGGACAAAAAATTTTAACAACTGTGGGAACAGAAGTAAAGCAAGGGGACTTGATTATGGAAGTAGGTTCTACAGGTGTTTCAACAGGACCGCATTTACACTTTGAAGTGAGAATCAATGGAAGTCCAACTAATCCATTACCATACTTAAAAGGAGAAGAAAATAACAATAATACAGAAAATACAAATACAATTCAGCAAAACACAGTACAATAATTGTAATAAAGGGTAGAAGAAAAATCTTTTACCTTTTCTCTACGAATAAATAGAAAAGTTTGTACATATAATGAATAAAAGAAAGGAAATCAGTATGGATAAAAAACAAAATGTATATAAAATAATCATGTTACTAGCTTTAACTATAGTAATTACTGTTATCATTACTTCACTTGTGGTATATGATGCTTTAGGTGGTAATAGTATAAAATATATTGTGAATACAGGAGAAAGCTCTTCCATAGGAAAAACATTTTATAACCTTAAAAATTTCATAGAACAAAAATATATTGGTGAAATAGATGAAGAGAAAATGTTAGATTATGCTATAAAAGGATATGTATATGGCTTAGGAGATGAATATTCAGAATATATTACTAAAGAAGAAATGGGAGAATATATTGAACAGGCTACAGGAACATATGTAGGGATAGGCGTATATATTGCTAATGATACAGAAAATAATGAGCTATTAATTGTAGGAGTTATGAAAGGTGGTCCTGCAGAAGAAGCTGGTATGCAACCAGGAGACGTTGTTACTAAAATAGATGGTGTAGAATATAAAGGTGAACAACTTAATGAAGCAACAGAAAAATTAAAAGGTGAAGCAGGAACAACCATACTTTTAACAGTTAATAGAAATGGAGAAGAAATAGAATTACAAGTAACAAGAAACAAAGTAAAAACAAGTCATGTAGAAGGAGAGGTATTAGAAAGTAATATAGGTTATATTCAGATTACTTCCTTTGATGAAGGCTGTTATGAAGAATTTAAACAAAAATATGAAGAATTAGCAAAACAAAATATACAATCTTTAATTATTGATTTAAGAAATAATGGCGGAGGAATGGTAGATGAAGCTGTAGATATAGCTGACTTGATGATAGAAAAAGATAAAACCATACTAATTACTAAAAATAAACAAGGTGAAGAAGTAACTAAAGCAAAACAAGATAGAATCATAACTATACCAGTAGCTATTTTAATTAATGAAAATACAGCAAGTGCTTCAGAAATTTTGGCAGGTGCAGTAAAAGAATGTGATGCAGCTACAATAATTGGAGAAAAAAGCTATGGAAAAGGAGTTATTCAAACTATATTTACCTTATCAGATGGAAGTGGAATTAAATTAACTACAGATGAATATTTTACACCAAATCATAATACAATCAATCATATAGGAATTACTCCAGATATAGAAGTAAGTTTGCCAGAAGATGCTAATATATATAATATTGAAAGAAGTCAAGATACACAATTGCAAAAAGCAATAGAACATTTTACTAATGAATAAAAATACATAGAGAATATCTTGTAAGGTATAAACAAGATATTCTCTATTAAAAATACACTTACTGTTATAGTAGATATTTAGGTTAATATAAGTGAATTAACTCAAAATATACAAAATTAAAAAAATTTAAAAAAATTTAAAAAACTATTGACTTTTATTCATAAACCTAGTATAATTAAAATCGTTCTGGAAATACAGATGCAGGTGTAGTTCAATGGTAGAATTCCAGCCTTCCAAGCTGGCTATGCGGGTTCGATTCCCGCTACCTGCTCCAAATGAAAACAACTTACGAACTATAAAGTTTGTAGGCTGTTTTTTTTGTATATTATACTTTTTAAATTTATGTAAAAAATATTGCAATATTTCCTAAAATAAGGTATAAAAAATAAGAAAGAAAAAATACTATAGAAAAAGAAAGGAAGAAAAAAATGGAAGAAAAGTGGTATGCAAAAGAGATTGACGAAATAGAAAAAAAATTACATACAGATAAAGAGCAAGGGCTAACATTAGAGCAAGTTGAACAAAATCGTAAACAATATGGAACTAATGAACTAAAAGAAAGGAAGAAAAAAAGTATACTAGTAAAATTTTTAGAACAATTTAAAGATTTTATGATTATTATTTTAATTATAGCAGCAATCGTTTCAGGAGTTGTTGGGGTAATGGAAGGAGAAGGAGTCACAGATACCATTATCATTTTAATTGTTGTTATATTAAATGCTATCATTGGAGTTATACAAGAAAGTAAAGCAGAAAAAGCGTTAGAAGCTTTGCAAAAACTAAGTAGCCATGCAGCAAAAGTAGTTCGTAATGGAAGTTTACAAGTATTACCATCTAAAGAATTAGTACCGGGAGATGTAGTTATTTTAGAAACAGGAGACTATGTTCCTGCAGATTTAAGAATTATAGAAGCAGTAAACTTAAAATCTCAAGAATCTTCGTTAACAGGAGAATCTGTTCCTGTAGAAAAAACTCAAGAAATCATACCAAATGAAGAAAGAGGCATAGGAGATAGAACCAATATGCTATTTTCTTCTAGTTTAATTACTTATGGAAGAGGAAAAGGTATTGTTGTAGAAACAGGAATGAATACAGAAGTAGGTAAAATAGCAGAAATTATTAACGATACAGAAGAAACAGTTACGCCTTTACAACAAAAATTAAATAAATTAGGAAAAACTTTAGGAATGGCTGCTATTGCCATTTGTATTGTTATTTTTATTATAGGGTTAAGTTATGGAAAAGAGCCTATAGATATGTTTATGACAGCAGTAAGCTTAGCTGTTGCAGCAATTCCAGAAGGTCTTGCTGCTGTATCTACTATTGTTTTAGCAATAGGTGTACAAAGAATGGTTAAGAAAAATGCTATTATTAAGAAGCTACCAGCAGTAGAAACTCTAGGAAGTAGTACAGTTATCTGTTCAGACAAAACTGGAACATTAACACAAAATAAAATGACTGTACAAAAATTATTTGTTAACTCAACAATGTATGCAATGCAAGATAAAGAGAATATACAAGATGAAGACTTACTAGTGAAAATTAATATGCTTTGTAATGATACAAAAATAGGAGAAGATAATACATTAACAGGAGATCCTACAGAAACTGCTTTAGTAGATATGGGATTACAATTAGGATATAGTAAGGAAATATTTAATCAATATCCTCGTAAACAAGAATTACCTTTTGACTCGGCAAGAAAGTTAATGACAACTGTTCATCAAGAAGGAGAGCATTATGTAGTGTATACAAAAGGTGGAGTAGATGAATTATTAAGATGTTGTAATAGTTATTTAGAAAATGGAGAGAAAAAGGAAAATTTACAAGAACATATTCCTACAATACAAAAAAATAATGAAGAAATGGCAAAAGAAGCTTTAAGAGTACTTGCTTGTGCATATAAAGAAATAGACCATATACCAACTACAGAAGAAATGCAAAATATAGAAAGTAATTTGTGTTTTGTAGGATTAGTGGGTATGATTGATCCTCCAAGAGAAGAAGCAAAACTTGCTGTTGAAAAATGTAAAACAGCAGGAATAAAAACAGTTATGATTACAGGTGATCATAAGGTTACGGCAACAGCTATAGCAAAAAAATTAGGAATATTGGAAAAAGAAGAAGAGGCAATTACAGGTAGTGAATTAGAAAAACTATCGCAAGAAGAACTAGAAAAAAATATTAGAAATTATAGTGTATATGCGAGAGTTAGTCCAGAACATAAAGTAAGAATTGTTAAAGCTTGGCAAAAAAATGGCGAAATAGTAGCTATGACAGGTGACGGTGTAAATGATGCACCAGCATTAAAAAGAGCAGATATTGGATGTGCCATGGGAATTGTAGGTACAGATGTTGCAAAAGAGGCAGCAGATGTTATCTTAACAGATGATAATTTTGCTACTGTAGTATCTGCAGTAGAAGAAGGAAGACGAATATATGATAATATTTTAAAAGCAATTCAATTTTTAATATCTAGCAATGTAGGAGAAATAGTGATTATATTTGTAGCTATGTTATTAACTCCTTGGCTTAGTAGCTTATTTGGTATAGATGTGAATTTAATAGAGCCACTACTTCCAATTCATATATTATGGATTAATTTAGTAACAGATTCTTTACCAGCATTAGCTTTAGCAGTAGACCCTGCTGAAAAAGATATTATGAATAGAAAGCCTGAAAAACATAAAGGTATTTTTACCAGAGGAATGACTTGGAGAATTATATATCAGGGAATTATGATTGGTGGTATTACTTTAGCAGCATTTATATTAGGTCTTGCAACTCCAGATGCTACAATAGAAGAAATGAGACTTGCTAATCCAGAACTTGCTTCGTTGTCAACTGAAGTATTAAAAGTAGAAGTTGCTCAAACAATGGCATTTACAGTACTTGCTTTATCAGAACTTGTACATGTGTTTAATATACGCAATAATACCAAATCTATTTTCAAAACAGGCATAACAAGTAACAAAAAATTATTACTTGCGGTAGGTATTTCAGCTTTACTGATGATTATTATACTAGTTGTTCCAGCATTGCGTCATATCTTTAGTGTACCAGTACTTCCAGTAGGAAATATGATAGAGATGTTATTACTCATTTTCTCACCTATTGTCATTGTAGAAATTATGAAATTATTGCATCTTAATGGAAAAAAATAAAATGATAAAGGAAGTTAGAAGAATATATTCTAACTTCCTTTATTAAATAACAACGAAGAATATGAATTTACACGGATAATGAGAATATTGCTGGATTTACCACTCCTGTACCTTCGTAATGATACTTAGCATTGTATTGCAAACGTAATTCTTCTCCATATTTCCAAAACATAGATAAAATATAAACAGCAAAACTGTGCATATTGAGGGTTATGCCAAAAACATTTGCCTCTTTTGAACCGATATCAAGTGCATTAGCAAATGCCAAATGATGCTTATGCATCAAATATTCTACATATTGAGCAAGTAATATAGCATATTCCACAATGGAATGAATATAAGTTTCGTGTGGACTACTAGTTATATACTTTCTCCATTCGGCTTGAGTTTTCCCTTTGACAAGAGTGAAATCTTGTAAGGAATGAAAATCTTTTATTTTTTGCAGAACTCTGTTTTTTCGACACTCCTTTTTTAAAAACTTAGCATGACGAATCATATATTCGCGAGAATGGCAATATTCTTCAAGTTCCCTTTCCCATAAATTATGCTTCATATCTAAGCCTAAGTTAAATAAATAGAAGAGATTATCAACATTTTGGGAATCTACACAAATAGTAAATTCATTTAATTCTACATTTTCTATAGCTTTTACTCCATAAAAATTAGAATAAGGAGTAAAAAACATTTTTAGTTGTGCAAGTAAATCGGGAATGAGATTCCCTGCTGAAAAATTAATGCTGATAATGCCATTTTGTATAGATGAAATGCGGATAATGTTTCCAGAATCATAATGAATAAACCATAAATCTTTTTGGAAACAAGATAGTTCGTCAAATTGAAAAGAGTTTTTATGAACCTCATACCGTAAATCATCGGAATTCCTGAGAGGATAATCTATTTGACATATTTGTGCATCAATAGTATAAAAAGCCCCACTTGCATCATATGAAGATGTGATTAAAGCTTTAATTAACATGCTAATGATATTTTTCCTGCCAGTATGTTTGCTAATTCGAAGGTGAATATGGCGATAATGGCATATTACAAAGTCCAAACCATATAAATTACTCTTTTTAGAAAACATACCGGAAATGAATTCTGCAACTTTTGAGATACTTTCTGCAGAATCAATAACTATTTCCATAATCCCATCTTGATAAGATAATACTTGGAAAGGAACTATCTTCCAAATACTATCTAGATGGTGTGAAAAAACAGTTCCCAAGAACATAAAACTTCCATTTTTTAAAACTCCATTAAAACCAACAATTGTTATTTCTTTCCGTCCTTTTCTTTTCATCATAAAACCTCCTACATTGTTATAGTAAATGTGGTAATGTGACCAAATGAGGTTCACATAGTTAAAAGTTACTTAAATGATTATAATACATTTACATAAAATTGTAAATACTTATGAGAAGAACAAAAAATAACATTGAATAGCTATTGTGGTAACCCTATGTTAGCTTATAAAATAATCATGCCTATATACTCTCTATTTTTGTATAGATACGATTGATATATATGGTAAAATGGTGTAACACAAATGTAACCAAAATGTAACTAAAACGTAATAGAATTAACTGAAAGGATAATATATAATAGAGGGAGTATAAATAAAACAAAAATGTGAAAACTAAAGGAAATGATGGGAGAGATGGTAAACATGAATCAAAGTAAAAAAGAACAAGCCGTAACTTTAATAGCTTTAGTAGTGACAATCGTTATTTTAATCATTTTGGCAGCAGTGAGCATCAATATGGTATTAGGTGACCAAGGCATTTTCAAAAAAGCACAAGAAGGTGCAAATTCCATGCATGATGTAGAAGTTAATACACAAATGGCATTTAATAGTATTACAGATGAAATGGATAAAATCATAACTGGAAGCAATATACAAAACCCAGAGTTACGTCAAGATACACCAAATGCCCCAGAACAAATAAATGGTATGACACCAATTAAGTTTACAGAGCCAACTGAAACAGAAATGGGAAGTTACCAAGAAACTAGTTGGGATGATAGCTCTTGGTATGACTATAGCCAAAGTAAATGGGCAAATACCCAAAGTGAAGATGGAAGTATGTGGGTATGGATACCAAGATATGCGTATAAAATCACATACAATAACCCAGAAAATAAATCAGAAGGAGGAACCATAGAAGTAAAATTCTTAGAAGGAACAAGCGATAATTACTATGAAAACGGAGAACTAAAAACAGCTAAGAGACAAACAACAGTAGATGAAACAGTAGATACAACAACAGACTTCTATGTACATCCAGCATTTACGAATGAAACAAGCATTAACTTTGCTAATCGGAGGATGGGACAAAGAGTTAACAGGAATGTATGTAGCCAAATTTGAAGCAGGGTTTCCAGAAGGAAATAATACTACAGCAAGTGTAAAAAGTTCAGTAAGTTATACACAAACAAATGCAGAAGTAAGAGCAGTAGAAGCAGGCACATTAGGAGATTCAATACAAGATGCAAGAAACTGGTTAGATGGAATTTATGGAGAAACAGAAACAAAAATTAGTTATCCTGTATTTCAACCTTTAACATATGCTATGAACTATATTGATATAAATGATGCATATAATATATGTAAAGTAATGAATGAAAGTGGAAATATCTATGGATTTACAACGAACTCATCAGATACACATTTGATGAAAAATAGTGAATGGGGAATGGTAAGCTATTTAAGTTATAGTAAGTACCGGAACCAATGGACAAGATATAGCCAACAACAATGCCAACTTATATAGTGGAGGAGATACAAGAATAAATCCAGCAGGAAAAACTGGAGTAGATAGTGTATACGTAATCACAGGAATGACACAAGGGTTGACAGATGGAGAAGAAACAATTGTTAAAATAGAAGAAATCAAAACATTATCAGGAAATATTGCAACAGTTACAGGAAATATATATGCATGGAATCAAAAAGGAGGAATAGTAGCCTCTAGTACGAGAAATATAACAGGAGTATATGATTTGTCAGGAGGAACATGGGAAAGAACAGCATCATATGTAGCTAATGGACATGAAAATTTACAAGAATATGGTGCATCAGTGGCATATAATGGAGATATATTAAAAGAAATGAGTACAAAATATACAATGGTATATCCACATGATAGTACAGTAGACAATAACACAAAAGAGGATACCGAAGAAAACTTAAATGCAGCAAGTAATGCTAACTATGCAAAGAATTTAAAGATATATGGAGATGCGATAAGAGAGACATCAGCAACTGGAACTGGTACAAGTTCATGGCAAGAGGACTATTCGGACTATGTAGCATTATATAACCCATTCATGATAAGAGGAGGGGACTTATGGAATAATTCACACACAGGCAGATTATCTTTTCACTATTCTAAAACACGTGGTCGTTACAATGATGGTTTCCGTCCAGTAGTTGTACCAATACTTTAAGAGAATATATAAGAGTATGTAAAAAAGTTACACTCCCATCCAGTGTAGCTTTTTTTGTATGCCTAAGTAAAATTATAAAAAACACTAGTAAAACATAAAAAAATGTGGTTTAATATACAAAAAAGGGGAAAACAAATGAAGCAAGAAACTTTTGGAAATTATATAAAACAATTAAGAGAACAAAACATGTTAACCATAGAAGATGTAGCAGAAAAAATGGCGGAAGAAGGAATATGCATCAATGATATTAAAAATTGGGAAAAAGGCATGACATACCCCGAAACTTCTGCAATATCAAAACTATCTTCAATTTATCATGTACCTAGTAGGGAGCTAATGTATTATAAACAAAAAACAATCGATATGCAGATGTCACACATACATACAAAATTCATCCATAAAATAGAAAAATGGTTGGGAAGTATTAGAATGACTAGTATGATTCTTTGTGCTATCTTAATTTTTATATTTTATATAGTTTTCATTTTACCGCTATTTGCAACAATCAAAAACCAATTAGGGTTATAAAATAAAAATATTTTATACTTTAGGAAAAGCTAAGAAAGAAAGGAATGAAAAGAAAAATGCCTAAATATGAAAATACAGATAAAGTAATACCAATTGCCAAAGACAATGTAAGTATCAGCTTTAATAAAGAAAAATGTATACAATGTGGAAAATGTAAAGATGTATGTTCAGAAGAAGTTACTGTAGGGGGAATGTATGATTTAAAAAGAACGAATAATAATCCGGTATGCATTAATTGTGGTGAATGTGTGCGTTTTTGCCCTACACAAGCAATAAATGAAAAAACACAATATAAAAAAGTAAAAGAAATAGTAAAAAATGCAGAAAAAATAGTAGTAGTTAGTATAGAAAAGGAAGAGAGCAAAGTACTAACAGAACAATTGAAAACAAAAATTACACCAGAAAAAATGGTAGCTATATTAGAAACTTTGGGAATAAAATATGTTACGAATCTGCAATTTGGAGAAGATATGGCAACGATTGAAGAAGCAGCAGAATTAACCAAGAAATTGCAAGAAAAACCAAAACAACTAATATATTTTTCCAGTTGGTGTCCTGCGTGGGTAAAATATGTGGAAATTTTTTATCCGGAATGGATACCCAACATATCTACTGTAAAAAGTCCAATTGCTATACAAGGAAGAACCATCAAAACTTATTTTGCTGAAAAGATGCATATAGAACCAAAAAAATTAGTTCATGTAGTAATTAGTCCATGTATTGCTAAAAAGTATGAAATGAATCGAGCTGAATTTGAAATAAATGGCATAAAAGATATAGATTATGCTTTAACCACAAAAGAACTAATAGAATGGATTAAAGAAGAAAATATCCCTATACACAATTTACAAGAAAAGCCATTTACAGAAATTTCTAATCAACCGAATTGTATAGAAACATCTGAAAAAGTAAATAAAGAAAGATGGCAAAACTTACTAGAAACTATATACTATAATATAATTAATCAAGATCCACCAAAAGATTTTACTAAGATAAAAGAAAAAACAATTCAACTTCAAGAACAATCTATAGAGATATATAATATGCAAGAAATACATCAAGCAAAACAAATTTTGGATGAAATAAAACAGGAAAAAAATATGTTAAATGCATATATGCAAGTAAAAGCATGTAGCAATAGGTGTTATCAAAGTAAAAACAAATTAAGTTATTTAAATTATGATGTATTAAATGTATATAGTAATTTTTATGGAGAACCTTTAGGAGAAAGCGCAAATCAAATGTTACATACAAAATATGAAAATAAATCATACTTCTTGGGGTATAACAGAAAATAAGAATTCACATAAAGTTCACAAAAATAACATTGACAAGTGACATTGTGTCATATATAATATGACGCGATGTCATTTTATGTGTAAGGAGAAAAGGAATGCCAACAGAAACTTTTTTTAAGCTACCAAATGAGAAAAAAAATAAAATTTTAGAAGCTGTAAAAAAAGAAATAGTAACAGCAAAAATAGAAGAAATATCTATTAAAAATATTGTAGAAGAAGCAGAAATAGCAAGAGGTAGTTTTTATCAATATTTTCAATCTAAAGAAGATATGATTGTGTATTTAATAGAAAAACAAATGGAACAATTAAAACAAAAGATTGAAAAGGAATTACAAAAATGTGATGGAGAAATTACGAATGTATTTTTAACAATCTATGATTGCATTATTCATCAAATGGTTAAAAATAAAGATAAAAAAGTATATGCAAAAATCTTTGCTAATATAAAAGCTGGTGAAGAAAATTACTTTTTAAAACCGCCAAAAGAAGAAAATAACCATTTTTATGAAAAGTATATTCATAAAGAAAACTTAAAAATAAGTTCAGAAGAGGATTTTCGCATAATAATCAGTATATTTCATGCAATCACAAGTTATAGTGTAGGTCATACTATAAAAACAAAGGATTTTGAAAAAGAAAGGCAAAATTTAATCAAAAGATTATCATATATAAAAACAGGAATAGAAAAGGGAGGTTCAAACATATGCTAAAAGTGTTAAGAAATCTAAAACATTCAGCTTTCTCTGTTATAGCTATCATTTTACTATTATGCATTCAGGCAGCAACAGACTTAGCATTACCAGATTATACATCTAAAATAGTCAATGAGGGAATTCAACAGGGGGGAATTAC